>NZ_JAJNRF010000009.1:0-123345 GCF_022228075.1 Halorhodospira sp. 9628 | reverse complement strand
GCGGCGCTCGCTCCGGCGGGAGCGGCTAGAGCCCGCACACCCCGCCGCAGCAGCCGCCGGCCGGCTCCGGCTCGGAGCGGCTCGCGCTGCTGATGTAGCCGGCCCCTGAGATCAGGCGCTCCACGGGCGCGTCCTCGGGCGTCTCGCCGGGGTCATGGCCGGCGAGGCGGCAAAGCTCTCCCCAGGTGCGAACGCACTCGTCCATGCCGTGGCGCACCTCCAGCGTGACCCCGTTGCTCGGGCAGCGGTAGTCGTACGTGGGCATAACTCCTCCTCTTGATGCGCATGTGGGGGTGGCCTGCTATTGCACCGGCAGCCCCTCGGCCTTCCACTCCGGGAAGCCCTGCTCCAAGCGGTACGCCTGCCGGCCCTGCGCCCGCAGCCGCCGGACGGCCTCGACGGACAGGGCGCAGTAGGGGCCGCGGCAATAGGCGACGATCTCCTGCTCGGCGGGCAGCTCATCGAGGCGTGCCTCAAGCTCCTCGGCCGGGATGTTGATCGCGCCCGGCAGATGCCCTGCTGCGAACTCCTCCGGCGGGCGGACGTCGATGAGGGTGACCATGCCGGCGCGCAGGCGCTCGAGCAGCTCGGTCGAGTCGATGGCGTCGAGCGCGTCGCTGTCGTGGAAATACTGCTCGGTCATGCGCTGCACCTCAGTGAGGTTGCGCTCCGCTACCTCGCGCAGCATGCCGAGCAGGGCCGTGACCTGCTCATCGGCGAGCGTGTAGTAGACACGCGTTCCCTCCTTGCGCGCCGAGATCAGCCCCATGCGCCGCAGCTGCTGGAGGTGCTGGGAGACGCTGGCCAGCGGGATGCCGGTCAGGCGGGCGAGCTCATCCACGTTGCGCTCGCGCTGGGCCAGCAGCTCCAGGAGCTCCAGGCGGTAGGCATGCCCCAGGGCCTTGCCGATCCCGGCGAGTTGCTCCAGCAGGCGGCGTTGATTGACGAGCTCAGCCATGGCGATCGCTCCAGCTTTTGCGGGTCATGGACGCGGGGGCCGCTGCGTGGCTCAGGCCTTCATCTTTCGCTGCAGGTCTTGGAGGGCGTTGCGGATGCTTGTCTCCAGGACCGGATGGTAGTAAGGCAGGTCGAGCATGCGCTCCACGGTCATGCCGCTATCGACGGCCCAGGCCAGGAGATGGCCCAGGTGCTCGGCACGTGGACCCAGCACCTCGGCGCCCAAAAAGGCGCCGTCGGAGGGGCGGCCGTAGAGGCGCATGACCCCGTGGTTCTCGCCCATGACGATGGCGCGGGGCTGGGCAGCGTAGTCGAGCTCACCGACGGCGTGATCGGTGTCGGGCAGGTCCGCGTAGCGCGCCCCGACCAGGGCCATCTGGGGCTCGGTGAAGACGATGCTCATCGGCGGATGGCGGCGCCCGCGCTCGACGCTCGGGTAGCGGCCCGCGTTGCTGCCGGCGATCTCGCCCTCGTCGAAGGCGTCGGGCATGACCGGGTGCTCGTTGTTGGCGTCGCCGGCGATAAAGATCGGCTGATCACCGCACTGCATGGTGTAGGGGTCGAAGAGCGGCACGCCGTCGTCGTCCAGGCTCAGGCCGGTGACCTCCAGACCGAGGCCGTCCACATTGGGGCGGCGGCCGGTGGCGGCGAGCAGGTACGCAAAGCGTTCTTCCGCTTCGGTTCCGCTCTTGTCGCGGAAACGGACCACGACCTCATCGCCCTCGCGGTGCAGGGACTCAACCTGTGCATCGGTATCCAGGGCCAGCTCGTCGCCGAAGATCTCCTCGGCGGCATCCTTGACGCGCGGATCGGTCAGCGGTCCGAGGAAGCCGCCGATCCCGAAGATTCGAACGCGGACACCCAGCCGGTGGAGGGCTTGGCCGAGTTCCATGCCGATCACCCCGGGACCGAAGACCACCACGGATTCGGGCAGGTCGCGCCACTCGAAGAGATCGTCGTTGACCACGGCCCGGTCGCCGAGATCCTTGAACATCGGCAGCACGTTGGGACGGGAGCCGGTGGCGATCACGGTGCGCCCGGCCCGGATCCGCCGCCCGTCGTCGAGCCGCAGGGTCTGCGCGTCCTCGAACCGGGCGTAGCCATGGATCCGCCGCTCGGCCGGGATCTTCTCGGTGTTGCCGACGACCCCGCTGACGAACCGGTCCCGCAGGTTCCGGACCCGTTCCATCACCTCGGCGCCATTGATCTCGACTAAGCGGGCGTGGACGCCGAGGCCGTCGGCATGGTGCGCCGTGTGGGCGGCGTCGGCGGCGGCGATGAGCAGCTTGCTGGGCATGCATCCGACGCTGGCGCAGGTGGTCCCGTACGCTCCGCCCTCGATCAGGAGCACACGATCGGTATGGGCGGCGGCGGCCCGGTAGGCGCGCAGTCCGGCGCTACCCGCCCCGATGATGGCGACGTCGGTCTCGAGATCGGTCATCGCAGGTGTCTCCAGTGCCGAGGATTCGCGTAAAGTAATCTATTGTAGTGTTGAGAATAGGTATGCCTGTCGGGCGTGTCAAACGTCGCCGCGGTCACCCCGACGCCAGGCGTGATAGCGCCCCAGCCACCGCAGTACCGTCTCCGATGCGTGCGCCTTCTTCCGCCAGGGTCACCATTCGCCCTCACGGTGCTGCCGATCACCGCCACATAAAGCAGGAAGAGCGCGCCTGAGGTGAGTGCCTGCTACTCGGCGGACAGGGCCTGGAAGGCCGCCCGCTGGGCTTGGAGGTAGTCGAGGGTGAGGTAGTGCTGCGCATCGAAGGCAAAGAACAGCGCCACGATGGCAGCGGTGGCAGCGACGAGAACAAGCTTGAGGTAGCTCATGATGGGTTGGCCTGCGGCTTTAGAGGACGTTGCCAACCGCTCGGTGGATTCAGGCGGGTAGTACTAGTTTGGTCGCAACGCTTGCCGTCACGCACCAGAGCACGACCCAGATAGCGGAGACGCGGCCGGTCGCCAGGAGGCTGAAGCCTATCAACGCAATGGCGGCATCGACGTGCGTTTCGATCCCTTGCAGCCCGATCGGGTCGTAGAGGGCTGCAGCCAGGAGCCCGACGACGGCGGCGTTCACCCCCGCGATGACCGCACCTGCGCCGTGAATCCCCGCAAGGCGCTCCCAGAGCGGCAGCAGGCCGGCGATCAGGAGGAGTCCGGGTAGGAAGATGGCGAGCAGCGCCAGGGTGCCGCCGAGGAGGGCGTTCTCGGCGGCCAGGGCGCCGAGGTAGGCGGCGAAGGTGAACATCGGTCCGGGGATCGCCTGCGCCGCCCCGTAGCCGGCGAGGAAGTCTTCGCTCTCGACCCAGCCCGTTGCCACCACGCTCTCCTGGAGGAGGGGCAGTACGACGTGGCCACCACCGAAGACGAGGGCGCCAGCCCGGTAGAACGCCTCGACAAGCGGCCACAGGCCGCCCGCCAGGGCCAGGAGCGGCAGTCCGATTAGCAGGACAGCGAAGGCGCCGACCAGCATCAGTCCAGTCCGAGGTCCGTAGCGCAGCGACCACATCCCCGGCTCAGGGGAGGCGACCTGCCGGCACAGCCACAACCCCGCGAGCCCGCCGGCAGCGACCACCAGGAGTTGCATCCAGGCGCTTCCGGCAAGCAGAAGGATGGCGCCGGAGGATCCGGCGATCAGGATGCGCGGCGCGTCTGGGCAGAGCTGCCGGCCCATGCCCAGCACGGCATGGGCGACGATGGTCACGGCGACAAGCTTGAGCCCACTCAGGGCGCCCTCTGCCCACGGCCCCTCGAGGTACGGGTACACACCGGCCAGGGCGAGCAGGAGCAGCGCAGAGGGCAGGGTGAATGCGATGAAAGCGGCGATGCCGCCCGGCCAGCCGGCACGCAGGATGCCCAGGGCGAAGCCAAGCTGGCTGCTCGCCGGCCCGGGCAGGAATTGGCACAGCGCCATGAGCTGGGCGTACTGCTCGTCGGTGAGCCAGCGTCGCCGCTCAACGAACTCCGTGCGGAAGTAGCCGAGATGGGCGATGGGCCCGCCGAACGCTGTTACGCCGAGCCGCAGGAAAGCGGTGAAGACCTCACGGGTGGATCCGGCCATTGGTGCCTGCGGCTGCTCCGCGTTCGCCTCGTCCTTGGATCTCTTTGCTATCGAAGACCCAGAGCATCTGGAGATTGGTCGGGGGATCGAGGATCTGCGCTTCGGTGAACCAGTGCGTGTCACCGCTTTCTACATCTACCCTGGGCCAAGCTGAGCACCATGACGCTCAAGGTTGCTTTGAAGGAACGCATCGGTCTACTCCCTCCGATGGTAGATAGGCACTTCCTCAGGGCGGGGGGTGTCAGGTTGATCAGTCGGGCGATCAAAGCGAGCGATACATGATCAGCGCGTCGACGTGACCGTGAATCGGATGGCGGAAGGCGCCGGGCAGGCGGCCGACCACCGTCATGCCGTTGCGCTGCCAGGTGCGGATGGCCGACTCGTTGGTGGCGACGACCAGATTATACTGCATGGCTCGGAACCCGAACTGCGGTGCCATGCGCTGGGAGTGACGGCAAAGCGCTCCACCGATGCCTCGTCCGCGGGCGGGCTCGGCGACGATGTAGCCGCAGTTGCAGACATGGTCGCCAAGGCGCGGCTGATTGGGCTTGAGGTAGTAGGAGCCGACCAGGCCTAGGTGCTCGTCCTCGGCGATCCAGGTGGCGGTGGGTATTGTCACCCACAAGTGGTAGGCCTGCTCCTCGTCGAGTTCCGGTGAGAACGGGAAGGTTTCCCCGGCGCGCAGGACGGGCTCGATGACGGCCCAGACCTGAGGCCAGTCGTCATCGACAAACGGTCGGATAGTGAGTTCGCCGGCTGGGTCGGTCACGGGTTTTGGTGCTGGGTGCTAGTTATCGGCGAAAACGTCTTCGACTCGGTCGGCGTCTAGGATCCGGTCGAGTTTGCTCGAGAGCATGGCGGACCTCCGCCTCCGCGATGTTCCGATACACCCTGGCAATATACACCAGCAGTGGCATACACCAGCAGTGGCTGCTCCAGCGGATGCCCCGGTGGGAGGTCTCGGAGAATACGGACGAGGTCGTCTCGGCTCAGGTCGTCGGCGAAGGCCAAAGTGTAGGGATGTTCCGTATCGTGTGCGGTGTGGAGTCAACCCCCATCCGCCCTTGCCTCAACGATACGTTTTCTGCACAGGCCCGCCGGTTGACGCTGCTAACTGCCTGATCGCCGTGGCGGTGTCCATAACCTCTTGATTCTCCTATTAGTGCGGGCTGGGCAATCTCTGTCCAATCGACCTCGAAGCCGCTAATCGCCGCCAGCGGCGCGCCTTTCTTCACAGAGTTTTCCACAGGTTTTGTGGAAAGGCTCAGTCAAGGCGCCGGCCGCCACCTGAAACCGTTGGCTTCGGGTAGGTTCGATAGCACCACTCCGGAACCTGCTGATCCTGCTTGAGCCGGATGCGGCGCAGATCCAGGGCGGAGAAAACGCTGTCCAGATCATGCGACTGATCATCCCTCAGTCCGGGTAGCGTCGCGGCGGCCTCGCGCCGGAAACGCTCCGCGATGGTCGTTTCTGGTGCGCTTTGCCAGGCGCGCTCCCACCAGCGCTTCAAACGGTCCTCCGCATCCTGAAGGGTCGCCGCGTCCGGAAGTCTTGCCCCTTTGTTGCCATTGACCTGCGGGGTGGCTGGCACCAGGTTCCAGAGGTCATCGCAGGGCCATGCCGCCCAGGGAATGCAGTGGTCGACCTCGAAGGCGCTCTGCCTGAGAAGCCGACCGCTCCAGACACAGTGGATTGGTTCGCCAGCCTCGCGCAGCGCCTCGATGCGTTCGCGGGCAAGACGAACATCTCGTTGCGGCTCACGCCAGTCGAGGGCGTGTTCCATCACGGCCGGTGCCAACTGCCGCCCTTGCCGGTCGGCATAGTCGGCCATCAGGCGCTTCCATTCGGTGATCAGCGCCGGCTCCACCCAAACACTGAATCGCTGCAGGGCTCGCCAAAGCTCCAAAGGTATCCGGAAGACGCCATACTGCCAGAGGAACGGGGCATCGATGATGGCCTCGTCCTGCGCGCGGCTCGGGCGAGCGCGGCGGGCGTGGAAGACTTGGTCGCCGCCCGGAAAGGTCGTGTAGTGGGCGGGCATATTGCGGATGGTTTCGGCTGCCTCGCGCAGTGCCATGGACAGCGCCCGCGCCCGATCATCGGAGAAGCGCACGCCGATGCGCAATTCCTCGGGCGCCACGTCGAGGTCGAGGAGCTTGCGAAATCCGTCGCCGGCAAACCCGAGGCCACGCGGCGTACCGTCGTGGCGTGGCAGCTGCGGCAGGCGCTGACGGACCAGCGGCAGGAAGAGCCGGACCCAGATCATTGCCACAAGGCCCAGTGGTAGTTCGACGCGGCCGTCCCCGTCATCGTCATCACCGGGTGACCGCGCCAGGCCGTCCATGCCATCGGCCGCGCGACACGTACAGCGCAGCAGCGCCAGCTTGTAAGTGGCGCTCTTTTCGTCGTTCAGGATGATGTGCCGCAGCAGGGGCAGTGCCCCGGTGCCGTCGTCCGGTAGTCGGATGGCCACCTCGGCCCAGGAGACCTCCGGACGGCCCAGGGCATCGGCGCTCTCGCCGACGTGCTCGACGTACGCGCCGTGTCCCGCGGCGAGCTGACGGAGTTCGGCTACCGAGACTGCACGCAGGCCGCGCTCCGGGGCCTCGGGGCCCAGGCGCAGCGTGAAGGCCATCAGCCCGCCCGGCTTGAGCAGGGTAATGAGTTTGCGGAAGGCGCGGGCGCGTTGCCCCTCCGGTACGTGCATCCAGACTGCGCTGAGCAGGATGGCATCGAAGCACAGGCCTAGGCGGTGGACGTCCTCGAGCCCGGGGAGCTGGTCGTCAAGCCAGCGGATGCGCGGGTGGGGGTGGCGACGGGCGGCCTCGCCGCGCAGGGCTGCTGCTGGCTCGACGGCAACCACCTCGTGGCCGCGCTCGGCGAGCCAGGCGGCATCACGCCCGGAGCCGGCGCCGACGTCCAGGACAGTGCTATCGCCACCAGGTGGCAGACGGTAGATGAGCCAGTTGTGGACGTCCGGGAAGGAGAGGGACTCATAGTCGTCCGCAACATGCTCGGCGCGCTCGTGGTACCAGCGGATCGCCGGGTCCTGCTTGCTGTCCTGCATGCTGGGGGTGGCTCCTCAAGGCCGGTTCGGCTCTCCGTACTCTAATCAATGTGCCATGAGCCGCCGCATGTCGTCGCGAGTGCGTTCGTCTTCCACAGATTTTTCCATGGGTTCCAGGGAAACCGCCTTAGAGTGGGCCATCTTCCCGCGCGCCTATCAGTGCTTCTGCCGCAGCCTCACGGGGCAGCTCCCGCCGGCTGCCGTTGGACCCCACCACCTCAAAGCGCTCGCCGTCGAGGTAGTGCGCCCGGCGTCCCGCGACGTGGAAGGCGACCCGAGCGCGCCGGCCCGCGGCGGCGGGATCCCGCGGCGGCAAGGCCCGGAGCTCGAGATCGGCGCCCCGCGCCCGAAGCGCCTCGTACAGGGCCCATTCCGGGGCAGACTCCAGGAGGAGCTCGGTAATGTTGCGGGCGCGCTGGAAGGCGAGCCGGGAAGACCAACGGTTGGTGGAGAAGCGCTGCCCGCGACCACCGTCGCGGTTGATGATCGGTGCCTCCAGCGCCTGGAGCGGCCCCAGGTGGTAGAGCACCTGCAGCTTGTCAGCGCCCCGCCGGGTAGGCCAGGGCGTGGCGATCTGCTCGCGGGGAAGGACCTCGATGCCCGTCACTTCCGCCCAGTGGATGACCGCCCCCGGCTCGTCCCCAGGCCGTACCGAGGCGGGCGTGTAGAAGGCCACGATCCCGGCCTGATGCTGGCGCGCCTGGCTGGGCGTCCACGGCGTGTAGTAGCGCTGGGCGCGGGCGATCCAGTCGAGGTGCGCCCGCTCTTCCTGCGGGCGCAGGACCGCAACCAGCACCACCTCCGCCGCAAGCCGGTGCCAGGCGTGGCGCTGGCGCTCCGCGCTGTGGGGGACAACGGCCTCTGCCGTGCGCCACCCGGAGCGCTGGAGTACGTGGTGCAGCCACTGCCGGACCCAGTGGGTGGAGCCGGGCAGGAAGGGTAGGGCGCCGACCCCAAGGCGCTCCAGGCCCTGCCAAAGGCGCGTCTGGCCGAAGTCCGCCGCTCCGTCCGCATCGAGCGGGTAGAGAGCAGCCCCCTCAATCACGGTCCGCTGCGCCGTCGGGCGACCCTGGTCGGCAGAGCCCCCAATGCCCGAGCGCTCCGCTCCTAAGGGGTGGCCTGCGCCTGAGCCCTCCTGCTCCAGGATGGCATCACGGTAGCGGTGGAGGACGTTGACGGCGTCGGCAGGCGGGCTGGCGGCGCCGAGGCGCTCGCGGGTCGCGGCATCGTCTTCGACCCGGTACTTGGCGTCTAGGACCAGACGCACTGTAGGCCACGCCGGATCCCTGAGCGTCAGGGCGAAATCCGGTTGCTGGGGGAGGAAAGTGCCCCCGTCCCGGAAACTCGGGTTATAGACCACCTCCAGGCGGCGTTCGCCCGGGAGGTCAAAGGGCACCGTATGCTTGCGGCCCCGGGCCAGGCGCACTCTCAGGCCGTCCGCCTGTACGGTCAGGAGCCGCTCGGGCGGGATGGGCTGCTCGAGCACCTCGGCGACGGTGCGCAGCAGGGCCAGGAAGCACCAGTACTCATAGAGCTGATGGATGTCCTTGACCGAGAGCTCCATTGGTCCACCGCGGATGCTGATGCCTTGGCGCAGGGTGAGCAGGACCTGGTAGGCCTCTTTGTAGCCCGGTGATCCCTGCAGCCGGAGGGAGGCAAACCCGGGCGGGGGTGGGCCGCCGGCCTCGGCGAGTGGCTCCAGGCGCTCCAGGGTGGCGATGCGACGCTCCAGCGCCGCGAGCTCGGCCAGGGCCTGGCAGTCGCGCTGGGCGCCGCCGGAGCCCGCGTGATGGCCCTGGCGCTGCCGATGGCGCTCGTCCTCGACGATCTGGGCCAGCTGCTGACGGATCCGCCGCAGCTGCTGTGCCAGCCAACGGTGCTCCGGGGTATCCAGCGAGGGCACGGGGCGCTGCTCCGGCACGCGCTGTCGGGCTGGTAGGCCTCCCTGGACCTGGCCTGCCCAACCGCCTTGGCCGCGGCCGGTTCGCAAGGCCCGGCGCACCCGGTTATCCGGCCGACGCACCGCCTCGGCACGAACCGGACGGTCCCGGCGCTGCAGGCTGCGCACCGGGTGTTGCGCGACGTGATGCAGGGCCTGTTCCAGCTGGCCCACAAGGTGCCGGAGCAGGGCCAGCCACTCCAGCCGGCCGCTGGGGCGGTGGCGCGCGGTGGCGCTGCCGTAGTGGGTGGCGCGCAGGTACTCCAGCGCCAGCCCGGCGGCGAAGGCGTGGACCTCCTCGCGCATGGCGACGTAGTCGGCGCGGTAGGCCATTTTCGTCGGGAAGACCTCCACCTCCAGGTCGAGCTCCGGCTCGCCGTCGACCCGGACACTGAAGCGGCTCAGCCCGACCTGGCCGCCGAAGTTGATATGGCCGTAGGCCTGCGCCCTGCCGGGTGCGGCGTGGAGATGAGTGAGGAGCGCGGGATCACGGTGGCTGAGTTCGACGCGCTCGCCGTGGTAGCTGCTGAGCCACAGGTCGTAGGCCGTCTCCTCGTGCAGGGGTGGGCCCGCGGTCTCCGCCGGGTCCCGCGCTACGGCGTCCGATACGCCGGCGCGCGCCGTGCCTGGTCTCAGGGTGAGGTCCCGCCGCTGGGGCCAGATCCGCAACGCCCCCGTCGGCCCCTTGGCGTGCTCCGGCAAGGGGCCGCTGAGGATGAGCGTCACGCGGTCCGTCTCGATGCGGAAGAGCTCGGCCACAGCTCAGAGCCAGTACGAGGTGAAGCCTTCGGCCGTCAGCCGGTCCCACATCAGGCACGCCCGCGCCGCGAGCCCCGGGTAGCGGGCGCCGGCGATCCGGCCGGGCCGGCCGGTCTCCGCCCAACGCTCCAGGAGGTCGCGGGCGTCCTCCTCCTCGGTCCATGGCGTGCCACGATAAGCCCAGCCGAGGATGCCAATCAGGACCCGCTGGATGCTGGCGCTGCCGCCAACGATGCGCGGCAGGATCTTCATCTGTAGGGCCAAGTCGAGAGGCTCCACCGGCTCGTCCTCTCCGTTGCGGAAGAAGGAGCGGAGGGCCTCGGCGTGCAGGACGAAGAGCGCGAGCTCGTCGCGGGTGCGGTAGCCGACCTGGAGCTGGGCCTGGGCGAGGATGCGGTTGAGCGCGACCAGCTCGTCGATGGCCTCCTGGATCCGGTGCCGCTCCGCCGCGGTCAGGCCATCCAGATCGGCGAGGCGGGCGGCCCGCGGCTGCCAGGCGCTGACCGGCCACGGCTGGGGGTGCGGGGCCTCGCCCTGGGCCTCAGGCGCCCAGCGCTCGAGCGCCACCTCGGAGAGCTCCAGGGTGAAGGCGCGGTCCAGGACTTTGCGGGAGAAGCCGTGCGCGCTCTCGTCCATGTTGACCGTCCCCACCAGGGCCAGGTTGGCCGGCAGGTGGACTTGCTGCCACTCGGCATCGTGTGCCGGAAGCGTCCCCTGAAGGAGCGGGGTGCTGGCGTAGCCACCCCCGGCGGCGGGGCGGCGGTCCTCGATGCGGCTGAGGACCTCCGCGAAGTAGTGCTCCACGCGTGCAAGGTTCATCTCGTCGAGGATCGCGACCTCGTGGGCGTCGTCGGCCCCCATGGCACGGTGGGCGACCTCCAGCAGCGCCCCCGGCCGGAAGGTGCCCTGCAGGTCGGTGTAGCCGAGGACGTCGGCGCTGTCGGTCCAGTCCGGCCGGACGGGGATGAGTTCGGCGCTGCCGCCGGTGTACTCCGCTACCAGGCGGGGCAGCCTGGATTTGCCGGTGCCGGTGATGCCGGCGAGGATGACGAACGGCTTGGTGCGCAGGGCCGTCACGTACTGCGCCAGCTGCCAGTCGGGGAAGATGAAGCCTTCGGCCTGGATCCGGTCGCGCAGCTCCTGGAAACCGGTGGCTAGCTCGAAGTGGGTGCTTGGCTGAGGTGGAGGGTCTGGATCCTCCGTCGTGGCAGGCTCCGCCGGGCTCTCCACCAGGGTGCGGCGCAGGTCGGAGCTCATGTAGGCCTCGTAGGCGTCCAAGAGCGCCTCCAAGTCGGCGAAGAGGACCTCGTCGTCCGGCAGGTCGCCCGCCTCGTAGAGCCTATAGGCGATGGTGGAGTGCTCGTAGGCCTTGCCGAGGTTGCCCTGGGTGCGCAAGTCGATGGTGCTATCGGTCCGGAAAGCCGATGCGGTCTCAGGCAGGAGCTCCGCGAGTTGCCCGGCGCGGCGTCTCAGGACCGAGCGGGCCTCCTGCGTGCCGTGTTGCCGCTGGAGATCGGTCACCCCCTGATTGAAGGTCAGATAGACCCCGCTCATATCCTCCCGGAAGAGGTAGACGACGTAGACACCGTGCTGCGTGGTGTTCGTCTCCCGCTCGTCGAGGAATGCCAGCCACGGCACCCGCGCCCAGTTGCCGCGGCCCACCGACCAAGTGATCTGGACCGAGGGGTGCTGCTGGACGACCGGGTGCGCCTCGAGGAGCCGCTGCAGCTGCTCGAACGCCTGCCAGACCGGATGCTCCTTGCCGAAAGACTCGCTCCTCCGGGCGTTGTTGTAGTTGGCCAGGATGGTGGCGAGAAATTCTTGAAGGCTGGTAGGTGGGTACGGCGGGGTGGCCATGATATCCAAGCTTTTCTGCGTTGTGTGTGTGACCTCTGCTCCTGCGGTCTGATCGTACCAGGAAGGCCAGCTGTAAGCCGTTTTAGGCGTAGAGCCTGGTCTCATAGCGGAAAGCTGGTGGGCTCTTGGACGCTGATGTTCGCGTGTGGCTCGTGACAACGGACGCGAAGACTATAAGATGGCGCCGTGGTCTTCGGCGCACTACTTCCGTTAGGCGGCACCGGAGAGGCAAAGGGATACAATTGCGTTCGATGGTCATAGGATGACCCTGGGGAATTGCTCATGAGTCCAGTTGCGGCCACCCTCACCTGGCTCGACCTCACCAGCACCGACCGTAATCAGGTCCGGCAGATCCTCGACCTCTTTGAGGAGCAAGGCACCGTGGACGAGCTGGGCTTGGGCACCGTCCGGGACTTCTTCTCGGATATGCTGTTCCCCGGCACGTCCACGCTGCACACGCGGCTGCGCTACGTGCTCTTCATCCCGTGGGTCTATCGGCGGCTCGAGGCGCGGCACCGGCAGGTCCAGGACATTGACGCCGAGGCGCGCGAGCAGGAGATCCGCGTCATCGACGCGCTCCGCAGCGGCGGGGAGGAGGAGGGTGTCATCGGCGGCCACGCCCGGGAGCGGCTGGCCCGCCTGCCGAGCCAGGCGTACTGGTCGGCGCTGGCGCGGTGGGGCCTCTTCTGCCCCCGCCAAAGCCAGGGGTGGTACCACCATCACTTCCACAGGCTGGCCGGTCGCCGCGAGCGCACGGCGGACGAGCCCCTGGAGGCGGAGGAGCCGGTCCGCACCTGGCACCCGCAGCTGCCCGAGCCGCCCGAGGACTGGCTCCAGGCCACCACGTTCGCCCTGACCGGCGAGGAGGCGGCGTTCCTGCGGGACCGCATCGAGTGCGCCGTCCCCGATAGCCTGCTGGCCTATCTCGCCCGTGAGGGCAACGCCGGGCTCGTCGACACCCAATTTTTATGGGAAGTGCCAGAGGTGGGCCAGGCGCCCGAGCACCTGCAGCAGCTGGTGGCGGCGGCGCGCCGCTTCTCCCTGCACATGGAGGGGGCCACGCTGCTCTACAACCTCCAGCTCGCCGAGCTCCGGCGGGACCGCCACGGCGATCCCCAGGGCGTGGACCAGGGCCACATCGACACCTACCGCGAACGCTTGGCGGTGTGGGCCGGCCAGGAGGCCGAGGAGACGCCGTTCGACCCCCAGGCGCTGTGGGCGCTGGCCGCCCGGCACCGGGTCGTCCTCCGGCAGCCTCTCAGGCGCTTCGTCGAGAGTTGGTCCGAGGTCATCAACAGCCACGGCGCGGCGGCGGTTGCGGACAGCCAGCGGCTCCGGGAGCTTATCGCCTCGCGCGAGCGGGCGCTCAAGGGGCCACGGGCCCGGGTCGTCAACACCAACCGCCTGGACCAGTGGCGGGGCAGCGCCGGCCTGGGCCGGCTCGATTATCGCTGGCCCGACGTCCGCAGGCTGCTGGCGGATCTCCACGAGGGGCTGGGGCGCTGATGCTCTCGCCCGATGCCCGCCAGGTGGCCACCGAGGTCCTGCGCCCGCCCGCCGGCTACACCCTGGACCGCACGGTGCTGACCAGCTACAGCCTGGACCTGGAGGTGGTCCTGGCGCTGCCGCTGGCCGTGCTGGCGCAGTCCGACCGGGGTGTGGAGGAGCTGCTGGAGGATCCGCTGCTGCTCCTCGAGGCGCTGCGCGAGGCCTCCGGCCGGGTGCAGGTCTTCGTCGACGCGTCCGGCATCGCCCTGCCACGGGTGCAGCGCGAGCTCTACGCCGCCCTGGAGGCCAGCGTCCACCCGGTGCGCGCCCCGGGCCAGGGCGTCTTCCACCCCAAGGTGTGGGTGGCGCGTTTCACCGGGGAGCAGGACGGCCGGGTCCTGCTGCGTGTCGCCGTCGCCTCCCGCAACCTCACCTTCGACCGCTCCTGGGACGTCGCCCTGGTCAGCGAGGCCGAGCCGGGGGCGGAGGCCGAGCCGGGCTCGGAGCCCCTCGCTGCGCTGGTCCGCGATCTGCCAGGGCTGGCGGTCCAGCCGCTCGCGCGCCCGCTGACGGAGGGCCAGGCGAGCCTCGCCGAGGAGCTGGGCCGCACCCGCTTCCCGGCGCCGGAGGGCTTTGATGGCGCCATCAACTTCCATGTCCTCGGCCTCGGGGGCCCGGGTGGGGCGCCGTGGCGGCCGGTCACCGAGGCCGACCGCGTGCTCGCCGTAGCGCCGTTCGTGGACCGGCATGGCCTCGACACCCTGGCGGCGAGCGGCGCCGGCTCGCTGGCCCTGATCGGCTGCGACGAGGCCCTGGACGCGCTGCCCGAGGGCACCCTGGCGCCTTGGGAGGACGTCCAGGTCCTCCAGGAGACGGCCCTGGAGGAGCCGCAGGAGGACACAGGCCGCCGGCCCGCCGGGCTCCACGCCAAGCTCATCGCCGCCGAGCGTGGCGGCCGCGCCCACTGGTGGGTCGGCTCCGCGAACCTCACCCACGCCGCCCTCAGCGGCCGCAATGTCGAGGTCCTGGCCAGCCTGGCCGGGGAGGCCGGCTCCGCCGAGGCCGAGCACGGCGTGGGCATCGACCGCTTCCGCGCGGGCCTCGACAAGCTCTGCACCCCGTACGAGCCCGGGGAGGCGCCGGCGGACGGCGAGGCCGAGGCGCGACGGGCCCTGGAGCGTGCCCGGGATGAGCTGCTCCAGGCGGACCTGGCGGTCCACTGCGAGGCCTATGGTTCTGAGTGGCGCTGGCGGTTGGCCGGGGAGCTGCCCGAGCCAGAGGGTGTGGCCATCGACCTCTGGCCGGTCACGCTGCCCTTGGAGCAGGCCCGCACCTGGCCCGCGGAGCCGGCGTGGACCCTGCCGCTGGAGCGGCTGACCGCCTTCGTCGCCTTCCGGCTGCGGGGCGAAGAGGGCGCCGATCCGGTCACCGGGGTGGCCAAGCTCCCGGCCCACGGCCTGCCGGAGGAGCGTATGCGCCGCATCCTGCGCACCGTGATCAACACCCCGGAGCGCCTCCTCGCCTTCCTCCGCGCCCTGCTCGGCGGCCTGGACGAGCTCATGGAGGGGGTCGGGGAGGGCGCTACGGCGGATCCCGATTCCCTGGGGCGGGGCCGGGCGCTGGAGGCGGAGACCCTGCTGGAGGATCTGCTGCGCACCGCGGCCCGGGATCCGGAGCGGCTGGACGTCGTCCGGCACGTGATCACCGACCTGATGGCGGACGAGGAGGGCCGCGCGGTGGTGCCGGAGCAGGTCCGGGCCATCTGGCGGGCCGTGGATGAGGCGCTGCAGGGGGAGGCCCGGCGATGACCCGCCCGGATCCGGAGGCCATCATCGCGCCCCTCAAGACCTTCCAGCGCCGCACCGTGGAGCACGCCTTCCAGCGGCTGTTCACGGCGCCGGACAGCACCCACCGCTTCCTCGTCGCCGACGAGGTGGGCCTGGGCAAGACGCTGGTGGCGCGCGGCATCGTCGCCCGGGCCCTGGATCATCTGTGGGACCGGCAGGAGCGCATCGATGTCCTCTACATTTGCAGCAACCAGAACATCGGCCGCTCCAATCTCCCCAAGCTCCAGGTGACCGGCGAGGCCGAGGACGCCCAGGCCCGGCCCACGCGGCTGACCATGCTCGCCACCGAGCTGGCCGGCGGCGCGCAGGGCGGGGGGCTGGCGGCCCGCAAGGTCAACTTCATCAGCTTCACGCCGGGGACGTCCTTCAACATGGGCGATGCCGCCGGCAAGGCGGAGGAGCGCAAGGTCCTCTTCCAGCTCCTCGACCGGCTGGTGGCGCGGCGGGAGGGGCTGATGAACCTGCTCCAGGGCTGGATCCAGGATGCGGGGCGCTGGCGGGGGATGCTGGCGGAGCCGCTGCCGCTGGAGCCGGAGATCACCCGGCGCTTCCAGGAGCGCCTGAGGGAGGATCCGGCGCTGCTCGGCGAGCTGGAGGCGGCCATCGAGCGCTGGTTCCTGCAGGCGCTCGACGCCTATCCGCAGGAGGCGCGCCAGGCCCGCAACCGCCTCATCGGGCGCCTGCGCTACCGCCTGGCGGAGGTCTGCATCGAGGCCCTGGAGCCGGACCTGGTCATCCTCGACGAGTTCCAGCGCTTCAAGGACCTGGTCAACCAGGACGAGGCCGGCCGCTCGCAGGCCACCGCGCTCGCCTGGCGGCTGCTGCAGACGCGCCAGGCCTCCGGCCGGCCGGTGCGGACCCTACTCCTGTCGGCCACGCCGTACAAGTTCTACACCCGCGATCCGGAGGCGGAGGGCGAGGACCACTACGCCGACTTCCTGGCCACCACGCGCTTCCTCCTCGACTACGACGAGCGGCGCGTCGTGGCGCTCCGGGAGGCGCTGGGCCGGTTCAGCACCGAGCTGCGCCGCGCCGCCGCCGGTCAGGGCCACGATGTGCCCAGCGCCCGAGCGGCCGTGGAGGGGCATCTGAAGGCGATCATGGCGCGCACCGAGCGGGTGGCCGGCAGCGCCGACGCCGATGCCATGATCGCCTCCTCCGGTGGCGGACAGCTGGAGATCCAGCCTGTGGACGTTCGCCAGTACCTGGCCGCCGAGGCCTGGTTCCGCTCCGCCGGGGCGCGCGATCCCATGACCTACTGGAAGGCGGCCCCCTACCTGCCGCATTTCATGCAGGGCTACCAGGTCAACGAGCAGGTCCGGACCGCCCAGGACCAGGACCCGGAGGCGCTCCGGGAGGTGCTGGCGCGGTACGCCGACGCCTTCCTCGACCGTGAGGACCTGCGCTCCTGGGAGCAGCTGGACCCGGGTCACGCCAAGCTGAGGGAGGTGGTCCGGGAGCAGCTGGATACCGGGCTCTGGCGGCTGCTGTGGATGCCGCCCTCCCTGCCGTACTGGCCGCTGGACGGACCCTTCGCGGGGCAGGAGGAGCGGACCAAGACGCTGCTCTTCTCGGCCTGGCACTTCGTTCCCGATGTGGTCAGCGCCGTGCTCAGCTACGAGGCGGAGCGGCGGATGCTCACCGGGCAGAGCACCGCTTACGAGGACCAGCCCAAGGAGCTCCTGCAGCTGCCGGCGAAGGAGGAGATCCGGCGCCGCCACCGGCTGCTGTTGCTGCTGCTGCCTAGCACGCGGCTGGCAGACGCGGTGCACCCGCTCTCTGCGCTGGCGGGCCGGGATGCACGAGCGTGGGCGCGGGAACGGGTCGCGGAGTTGCTGGCCGAGGTGGCGGACGTGGGGGATCCGGAGGCGCCGGAGGATCCCCGCTGGCAGTACATGGCGCCGCTGCTCCTCGATCCGGGGCTGCGGGCGTTCCTGGAGCACTGGCGCTCGGCCCGGGCGGACGACGTGGCGCGGCCCAAGGCGGAGAGCTTCCCCGACTACCTCGAGGACCTGCTGACGCTCGATACCGCCTCGCTGGGCCGCCAGCCGGAGGGCCTGGTGGACCTGGTCACGGACCTGGCGCTCGGCGCCCCGGGAGTGGTGGCGGCCCGGACGCTAGGCAGCGCCGGGCTGGACGACGTTACCCGCCGCGCCCTGGCGGCCCGGATCGCCATGGCGTTCTGGCGTCTGTTCAACCGGCCCCCGGTCATCGGGCTGCTGCATCAGCTCTACGGCCGCGGGGGCGGTGAGGAGGGTGGCGCCTACTGGCGGCGCGTGATGCAGTACGCCGTGGCCGGCAACCTCCAGGCGGTCCTGGACGAGGCCTGGCACTTGGCCTGGGAGCAGCACGGCTGGGCCGAGGGCGCCTCGGCGGAGGCGGTGGCCCGCAGCTGTGCCGAGGAGCTCGCCGCCCATATCGAGCCGCGTCCGTCGCGCGTTCACGTCCAGTTCCCGGAGTGCGATGGCCGGGGCGGCGTGGCCTGGTCGGAGCTGCGCATCCGCACCGTCTTCGCCCAGCGCTTCGGCGGCCAGCGCACCGAGGAGGGGCGGCTCAGTCAGGACGAGGTCCGGGCCGCCTTCAACAGCCCCTTCCGCCCCTTCGTGCTCACCAGCACCTCCATCGGCCAAGAGGGATTGGACTTTCACCCCTGGTGCCACCGGCTGGTGCACTGGAATTTGCCGAGCAACCCGGTGGACCTGGAGCAGCGTGAGGGCCGCATCCACCGCTACAAGGGCCACGCCGTGCGCCGCAACGTCGCGGCGCGCTTCCGCGAACAGGCCTTGGAAGGCTGGGCGCCCGGCCGGGACCTGTGGATGTTGCTCTTCGCCGTCGCGGACCAGAGGGCCCGCGAGGATGCCGCCGACGACTTGGTGCCGTACTGGATCGCGCCCGGTCCTTATCGGATTCAGCGTCGCGTGCCGACCCTCCCTTACACGAGGGAGGTGGCCGCCTTCGAGCGCCTCAAGCACCAGCTGGCCACGTACCGCCTCGCCTTCGGCCAGCCGCGCCAGGAGGAACTGTTGGTCTTACTGGGGCAGGCGGAGATAAGTCGGGAAGAGCTGGAGCGCTGGACGGTTCGTTTGCGGCCCAGCTGAATCTCGGTAGACCGCGCAGGAATTGCTTAATCACGCCCGGCCGCACACACAGAATCTGTCGATACCACTTTTAGAGGTCATGTGATGAGTCAAGTCTTCTCGAGAGAGAAAATCGAACGAGTATTAGAAAACCGAATCACGGAAGCTCTTTCGGTCCTCGCAGATCCTGCTCAGAGCTCCTTAAATGACCTAAGCATCCGCAAATACCCATGCCGAGTGACTCGGGTGTAAGACGTAGGGGTGGAGCGAAAGGGAATCAGTATGGAGTGGTTTTTGTTTGTTGCTGCGCTCGCGGTGTTGGTTTCCGCGGTAGCCGTATGGTTGAGGTCTCAGGGCGGGCCAAGAGGTGGTGGAGTCGGCTTTCCGTACACCAAAGCATCAGCGCTGTTCTCACCAGCAGAGCGGTCGTTCCTCGGCGTTCTGGACCAAGCTGTCGGGAACGAGTACCGGATCTTCGGGAAGGTACGGGTGGCCGATATCATCAACGTGCGGTCCATGGCTGATCGCAAGGCATGGCAGCGGGCCTTTAATAAGATCAGTAGCAAGCACTTTGACTTTGTCTTATGCGCCAGGGACGACCTTTCGGTAGTTGCGGTCGTCGAGCTTGACGACAAGTCGCACCAAAAAAGTAGACGGGGAGCCCGAGACCATTTTCTGGCGGAGGTTTGTGAGGCGGTGTCACTCCCAATGATCCAAGTTCCGGCGAAGCATGCCTACAGCGTTGAAGGCCTTCGTATGCGACTGGCGTCTCTGCCGGAATTTTCGGCGGCGAAGCAGGCAGAGCCTGCCGGTCAGAGGCAAGCGGACCGGAGTCTGGAAACGGAGCATCAATCCCCTGGAGCCGGGGGCGACGATCAAGAGGCTGCAGGCGCAGTATCCCAGCACGCGGAGTCACCGCCATGTCCGCAATGCGGGGCACGGATGGTGAGGAGGGAGGCAAGGAGTGGGGCGAATGCAGGCAAAGCCTTTTGGGGTTGCAGCTTGTTCCCCAAGTGCAGGGGAACGGCCGAGATTGGCGTTTGATACCAGCATGCAGCGGACGGCGCTTTGCGGTGTCCCTGAGCCCGAGCGATAGGAATTGAAAGAAAATGAACCCAAATGAGTCCTGGATCAACGACTGGCGATGCGGAGTTGCCCCAGCCAAGGAACGTGATTTATCGCGCGATCTCTTGAGGATCTTTCAAGGTTTTTGGGAGTGGTCTGATCTTGATAATAAGTCTAAAACTGCCCGGCAGCGTTACAGAAATTCGCTACACGGGCTCGGTGGATGGGTTGTCAAAAAGGCTGTAGAAGAGGGGGTCGAAAAAAGTGCGCTTCAGATGTTGGTTGACGCAACGTCCGGAGGTGAGGGGCCATTGATTCATTGGGATAGAGAGGAGTGGCAAAAGGAAATGGACACAGTCTGTCGGAAACTTAGAAAATTCCTTTTGTCTCAGTGCTGAGGAATGGTTCATTCGGACGCGGTTCCCGATGGATGTCCGACTCACCCTCCGGGTCAGCGTCCAGAGCACCGGATAGGCCGGAGGCTTTACCGGTGTCGGCCCGAAGCCGTCGGTCATCATCACCAGCAGCGCCGTGGGCGGTGTGTCCTGGAGGTGCTCGAAGGGAGCGCGCAGGGTAGATCGCGCCCCATGCGCTTCTGCCCTAGCCGGAGCGGGTTGTCTGGTGCCCAAGGGGCGGGTTGGCATGTCGCCAATGAACCGCGCAGGAGGCTCCCATGACGCATCACGCGAGCGGCCATGCCCTGATCCTTGTTGATACGGACTACGAGGATCTCGAACTCCAGTACCCGAAGTACCGCCTCATTGAGGCGGGCCTGGGGGTAACGGTTGCCGGGCCCAGGGCTGGGGAGCGTTATCTTGGCAAGCATGGCTATCCGCAGACCGCCGATATCGAGTTGTCGAATGCCGACCCGGGGCAATTCGATGTGCTGGTCATCCCCGGAGGTTGGGCACCCGACAAGCTGCGCCGGTCCGAGATCGTCAGAGCGCTGACGGCTCGCATGTCGGAGGCTGGCAAAGTGGTCGCTTCAATCTGCCACGGACCGTGGGTGACTATCTCGGCGGGCGTGGTGGCGGGGCGAACCTATACCAGCTCACCGGCCTTAATCGATGACTTGCGCAACGCAGGGGCCCACTGGGTCGATCAGGAGGTGGCCGTGGATGGGGGGCACATCAGCAGTCGCCGGCCGGACGACCTGCCCGCGTTCTGTGCTGCTTTACTGAGGGTCGTCGAGGGGCGATAGCACGGTGGCCCGGTGACCTGCGCCGTGGTTCATTGGGCACATCCTGTATTGATCAGGAATCGGACCGGTCCGGTTGACAACCGCGCCGAGTGCAGTAACTGGACGGCGCGCTTCTGCACAAGCGAGCCAGAAAGCCTTTATAACCCTCTGATCAGTGGAGGGATGTTCATAAGGTTCTGATTTGTCGAAGTTTTGCCGCTGGCCAAAGTTTGCCCAAACGACCTCAAAGACGCTTGGCCGGCGGGTTCAGCCGACTTTCTCCACACGGTTTTCCACAGGTTTTGTGGAATCATGCCCCCTTGGCGGTCTGCATGGGCTTGGCACGGCCGAACCGGATCCCGCATGCTGCTCGTCGGAATCCTGTCAATCGCCCAGGGAGCGAGCGATGAGCGTCACCCTCCTATGCCGTGGCGATGCTCAAGAGAAGCACCCATGGAACTCCACTACCCGACACTAGCGCTCGTCCTCTGGACGGCAAGCTTGGTCGCCGGCGCCGTGATGGCGATGGTCTGGCGGATCAATCACCACGAACGGGGGCCAGCGCTGTGGGCTGCCAGCAGCTTGGTGGTGGCGTTCAGTTTTGTGCCGCTGTGGTTTGAGACGGACCTGATCAGCGGGCTGATCTTGGTCAACAATGTCGCAAGCACTGTTGCGGTCCTGCTGCTGCTCGAGGGGATTCTGCGCTTCAAGGGGGTGGGCAACGAGTATCGCAGGCTGCCCTGGTACGGAGTCTATGTGGTGACCTTGGCCAGCCTGCTGTACCTCACGCTGAGTCTCGACAACCACCAACTGCGCTACCTCTTTCTCGATGCCAACCTCTCCGGGTTGTTGCTCCTCACGGCCTTCTTCCTGGTCCGGGGGGTTGATGACCGGCTGGAGCGCCTCATATACGGCGGCACAGCCGCAGTGTTCCTGTTGCTGGCCGCCGCGGTCTTCTACCGCTGGACTCAGGCAGCCACGGGCGTTATCGGCCCCGATGATCGCGTCAACCCGGCCAGCGGTTGGATCATCTTTGCGAGCATCCCGTGGATCCTTGGCTGGACGTACGGGCTGGCCATGGCCGCGAACTTGCGTGCCCAGCGGACCATCGAGGATATGGCGCAGCACGACCCGCTAACCGGTCTGCCGAACCGACGTCTTTTAGCCGACGCCATGGAGCGGATGGCGGAGCGCTCTTCTCCAGGTAGCGGTGCTCCGGGGCAAGGCTTCGGGGTGGTCGCCCTCGACGTCAATGGCTTCAAGGAGATCAATGACCATTACGGGCATGCGTTCGGCGATGCGGCCTTGGTCAAGCTCGCCGAGCTGTTGCTCAGAGGGCTGCGTCCGGAGGATAAGGTCATAAGACTCGGCGGCGACGAGTTTGTGCTCCTGTTGCACGGGGTGACCGACCGGGCGGACCTGGAGCAACTCTGCGGGCGAGTGCTGAAGGTGCTCGAGATGCCCGTATCCGTCAAAGGGCACGTGGTGCGCTTTTCGGTCAGTCTGGGGACCTCCCTTTGCCCGGATGACAGCACCGATGCCGAGCGGTTGCTCGCGCTGGCCGATCAGCGGATGTACGCGAACAAAACCGGCAAAACGAGCGAATCAGCGGTCTGGTGTGCAGCTCCTGCGGACTGCTGAGCCATTGGCTCGACAAACCGCATCGTGGGCTGGATGGAGGTTCGGTGTCTGACGGGGACAAGGAAGGGGGTCAGGCAGATGTGGCTGGTACGGCACTAGTAGCCCCTCTGGAGGGCGTCCGGCTGCCGGCTGCGGTGGCCGGAGGGGCCTCGCTGGTCAGCGCGCGCATGCGGGATCCGCTGCGCAGCGCGGCGTAGGCGGATAGCTAGTTCGGCGTAATCCCAGCGGACCGATCGAGGGGCTCAAGCCATATCAAGACCCTCAAGTGCCAGGCCTACGGCTTCCGAACCCGGATGCTGTTTCCACAGAACTTGTGGAAAAGCCTGTGGAGACCCCGCGCGGGACGCGATGGAGTCTCGTGGAGCGGCGGTTGGCGAGAATGTGCTCACCGCCCAGGGGGTTGACGAGGCCGGTTCCGGTGCATGCAGCCTGAACCGGACGCAGCACTTGCTGAGTGCGTAGACGCGGCCAGCGATGAGGTCCTCTCCATGCGAAAGCAAACCACGCCTCCAGAATCGCGCCAACCCAACCATGAAGCGCAGCCATCGGAGGCCGGACCGCCGGACAGCGCGCGTGGCCACGACCCTGACAGCCCAGGGCGCCGTCGGTTTCTGACCGGCGCCAGCGCAGGGCTCGCCGGCATGGCCGCAGCCGGTGCGGCGCTCGGGGGGTGGCCCGAAGGCATGCGGGAGAGCGAAGGACGGTATGCGGGCGCCGTCGTGCTGATCACGGGTGCCACCTCCGGGATCGGCGAGGCAGCTGCGCATGCGTACGCCCGAGAGTGGGCGAAGGTCTTCTTTTGCGGTCGTCGCGAGGAACTGGGCGAATCCGTGGCTGCATCCATCCGGGACGCCGGCGGCGAGGCGACCTACATGCGCGCCGATGTGCGTGAGCGCGATGAGATGCGTGACTTTGTCGACGCATGCGTGGAGACCTATGGACGCCTGGATATTGCTTTCAACAATGCGGGAATTGAGGGGCCGCTCGGCGATTTCGACGCCATCGACGTGACCGGTGGGAACGGCTATCGGGATGTCATGCGCACCAATGTGGATGGGGTTTACTACGCGATGCGCTACGAGATCCCGGTCATGCGCGAGCAGGGGCATGGCGTGATCGTCAATACGGGTTCCATGCTTTCTCATACGGGGTCGGCACACGCTGGTACCTATGCCGCGACGAAACACGCCGTCATCGGCCTGACCCGCTCAGCCGCGGCCGCGGAGGTTGGCCACGGAGTCCGGGTGGTCAGCCTCTCTCCTGGGGCGACACGAACCGAACTGCTCCGCCGCTTCCGCGGTGGGTCCTTGGAGGGTGCGGACGAAGATCACCCGATGGGACGCATCGCCGAGCCGGAGGATATCGCCGGGGTTCTGCTCCAGATCACGGCACCGGAGGCCACCTACCTGAACGGCGATGACGTGAAAGCAGACGGTGCATCGGCCGCGTCCGGCTAACCTGCGGCCACGGGCGCGAAGGGTGGCGGGGAAGCGTTTTCGTGGTTCATGGAGTCGGTCAGTGGCGGTTTCGATGGGCGGATACCGGTTGACAATCTCACGCGACGCAGAACTGGTACGGTCCAATTCTGCACAGGCAATGGAAGATCCGGCGTAACCCACTGAGTAATGGAAGGGGAAAGTGTAAGCCCCTGATGTGTGGTCGCTTTGACGCTGGCGAGACTTTAGCCAATCGACCTCGAAGGCCCTCGGCCGGCGGGTTCAGCCGACTTTCTCCACACGGTTTTCCACAGGTTTTGTGGAATCGTTCAGCCGCGCATGCGCCGCGATCTCCCGAAGCCTTTGCGGGCCGATGCCGTCAATGGCCTCGAGCTGCTCGATGCGTTGGATGGGGCGCATGGCGGCGATCGCCGCGGCGCGCTCGGGGCCGACGTGCGGGATCGCCTGGAGCTCTTCGATCGAGGCGGTGTTGAGATCGATCGGTCCCTGCGCTGCTGTCTCAGGCGCCTCGCGCGGTTGCCTGCGCTGGCCCTGTTTCCCACCGGCCGGCATGGCCGGCTCCAGGCTCAGTTGGGCGTGGTCCGCGAAGATCTCCAGCAACTCCTCCTGCAGCACGGTCCGCGGCCCCCGCGCCAGCGCCAGATCGTCCACATCGAAAAACAGTGCAGCCCGCCGCTCGCCGTCCATCCCCCGCGCCGCCGCCTCGGCCAGCAAAGCGAGCACGACCCGGTGCGCGTCCTGTGCCGGCTGAACCGCAGCGCGGCAGCGCTCGAGTTCCACGGCAATCGCCTCGAACCGCTCCGGTGACCGGGGCAGGGCCTCCAAGCCCTGATTCTGGGTGATGCGCTGTTGAACCCGGTTCCATCCCTCATCGAGCCTCTCGCCCCGCCCCCAGAGGGCGACGGCCAGGGCGACGGCGGCGCTGAGCCCGTCGGCATCCAGGCGCGCTATAGCCTCGTGCACCGCCGGATCAACTTTTCGGCGCTGGCGCTGCAACCGGGCGTTGCGCCAGCGCCGTGGCAGGGCTCGGGTGTGATCAACGAGCCACTGCCCCAGCGCGACGGCACCGCGCAGCAACCCGCCGATGACCACAAAGAGCAGCTGCACGCCGCCGACGAGCGCGGCGAAGACCATGTAGACCATCTGCAGCTGCGCCGCCTTCTGCCCGCGGACCTGGACACCGAAGACCTTCGCTGAGGAGCGGTTGGGGCGGAACCAGTTGAACGAGCCGAGCCGGTTGCGCGTCGAGACGCTCGCCCCGCTTTTGGACAGATTCAGCTTGGTCGGCCCCTTGCCGTAGCGCCCGCGCAGGATGAACCGGCCGTTTTGCAGCGCCACCTGGGTGTTCTTCGCCGGCGTGACCGAGGCGCGGGCACCGCGCCGGGTGTTCGCCGTCAGATTCACACCGGCCGCCCGCGCCTGGGCGCGCAGCGCTACCCCGCCGGTGCGACTCGCCCGAAGGTACTTGCCGCGGTGCTCGATGCGCCGCTGTTTGCCGTAGGCGTCTTTTTTGCCGAGGTTGAACAGACCCATGGTTGGCTTCGTTGCTACGCCCTGAATCGTGTAGCGGCCGAATCCCCTTTCTACTCCAGTCCTACGACAGGCTGTGACGTCTTTCCCGGCGGATACGAGGATCATTCGGTTGCGTGGCTTACGCGGGAGCGAGCAGCTCGGCGTCGTCGTTATCCGGTTTGTTCACCCGCGCCGAAACCGGCCATAGCGTAAGGCGCGCCGGATCCAGCCGCCGGGCCGCGCTGCGGACCGCCTCGCGCTCGGTCAGGGCTGGATCCAGCCAGTCCCACCGACAGACGGGGTCGAGGATCACGGGCTGCCGGTCGTGGATTGGCCGAAGGAAGGGGGTGGCCGGTTCCGTGAGGATGGCGCAGCACGTCTGGTGCTCATCGATCCACTCCCACAGCCCGGCGAGGAGCATCACGCCATCGGGGTCGTCGTCTCGAAGGGTGATGTAGTAGGGCTGTTTGCCGGCTTGCTCCTGGCGCCATTCGAAGAATCCGCTGGCGGGGATCAGGCAGCGGCGCTGGCTGAATGCACGCTTGAAGTAGGGACTGGTGGCGACCCGTTCAGCGCGGGCATTGATCGGTGCGGGCCCGTCGGTATCCGCCCACCGGGGCTTGAATTCCCAGACGGGCCAATCGAGGACAGCGGCCTCGCCGGGCTCGTCCGCGCTGCGGAAGGCGGGGATGGGGGTTCCGGGCGGGATGTTGTAGCGCGGTGCGTGCGACTCGCCCACGGACGGGATGCCGAAGAGGCTTTCGCCGATGGTCTCGAGGGGCGTGGTCAGGGCAAAGCGTCCGCACATCGACTCGTCTCCGCGTTCGGTTACACCCTATTGCGTCCTGGGGCCGCCGATGAACACGGCGACACTGACCATAGCCGGCCACATCCAGCCGATCAGAAACAGCAGGATGATGACCGCTTCCGCCGGTGCCGCCAGAATGCCCAATATCACCAGAACCACGGGTACGTTGGCGATCAAGCAGCCATTGCCTTCACGGCCATCCGTCAAGACGGTCAGGTAGACGGCAACCAGTAACAGGATCCCGGCCGCGCTCATCGAGAGCAGGGCGATAAGCACCCGATCGGCGGGTGTGTCGGACCACAACCAGATCACGTGGCCTCCGGCCAGGAGATCCAGAAGCGCGGCCAGGTAGACGCTGGCGAACCCAAGGTGCGTTCGGTTCAGCGGGGATCGAGGGAGCATCCTTTGCACTCTCCGGCCATCGGTGCGGCCCAGGGAAGGCTTGCCCCAAGTCCGGTACGATGGCGCCGATCAGCGGTCTCCGTGCCACGGCTAGCCGCCGTGCATGGACAAAGGTGCCCCTGAGTGTAGGCCGGAAGTCCGGGATGTGATACGCCTCTCAGCCGAGCCGCGGGCCAACGGAAGCCGGCAACCAAAGAACCGAGGATGGCGCCTGATGTGTTGGCGGCAACCAGCCCGCCGATGGCCGGGCCCGGCTGTGGATTGGCGGCCTGGACGACGCGCAGTAGATAGGGCAGGACAGCCCCCAGCATGACACCGGGCAGGACCATGACCAGCAGGGCAATGCCGGAGACCGCCGTCAGGTATTCCATCCAGCCCGCGCCGGAGCCGACGTAGGTCAGGCCGGCCGTTGCGCTGTGGAAAGCCCAGGGCGAGACGACCACCACCGTCGCCGCAATGGTGAGCAGGGCAAGCAGCACATGACGGGGGTTAAAGCGAGGGATCCGCGCCAGTCCATGGGAGGCGACGGAGCCCAGGCTCAGCGCCAGGAGGAAGGCGACGAGGACGATCGCATACGTATAGACCGAGTTCTGAAGGACCTGGGCAAAGAGGCGTGTCCAGAGCACTTCAACGGCGAGGGTCACGAACCCCGATGCGAAGGCGTTGGATGGGGCTGTCGGGCGGTCTTGTCGCCGGTGCCCGGGGTCCGGGCGGCGCTATCGGTGGGCGATGTCGATGATCCGTCGGCACGCCTGCCGGCAGATCGGGGCGTATGCAAAGGCCCAACGCGGTAGTTCGAACACCACTCGCGCCCCGCCGTTCGGTAGCGGATCGACGCGGTGCCCAGTGGCGGGAAAACGGGCGACCGACCAGTCCCATCGGTAGGGTGGCTCGAATGTTGTAATCCGGTACCCGACTTGCAATCCAACGCCGGTGATGACAATCCGCCCTGTCGCGCCGGCATGAATGTAGCGCTCGGCCGCTATGACACGACGAACGCTCGGTCCCCAGCGTGGCCACTGATTGGTGTCCGTGAGGATCTCCCACAGGTGTTCGGGGGTGGCTCTGGAGTCGAGACCAACCTCGAGCGGCTTTTCCGGCATGGGGCGGTCGTGGCGCATTGGTATGTTCCCGGGCAGCCTGCTGACTGGCGCTGGTGGCTGAGGTTTAGAACCGACTGAAAGGCGCAGTCACTGCTCACCGCGGGCCGGTAAGCCGGGGGCGCGCAAGTCTGATTATCTTGGACTGCGCGTTGGGCAGGGGGAAGGGGTGCACGCGATGCGTATAAGCTTGCAGATGCGAATGGTTCGCAGTACCATTCTATGTGGCTTTCGTATCGAGAAGAGGTTGGTGTCATGAAGCCGAGGCTGAGGATGTTCGGACGGGCGGCGAGAGAGGTGTTCCGTACGGTGGGGCTGCTGGTCTTTGTCGCCGGCGCCGGCTATTTCCTCATCGCCGGCTACCTCACCGTCCACGAGGGTCTGGCGGGGCAACAGATGGCCGATGACCCGGAGCCGGGCTTGACAGCCGCGCTTGAGCCGGATGGGGAGCGTTGATTCTGCACAGGCGGTCGGGAACTGTTGGGTGACTCCCCGCTCGGGGGTGGTCAGGCGCTCAACCTGCTGATTGTGAAGGGTGTTCTCCTGAGCAGGTTTTGATCAATCGACCTCCGGGCCCCTCGAAATGCGGGCGCCCCCGATTTTCTCCACACGGTTTTCCACAGATTTTGTGGAATTCGCCCGCGATCCGGAACGGACCTTTTCTCCACTGCAAGAGGCGACCGAAGGCTCCGGTGCGTTCAGTGGCGGAAGCGCCTGGACGCAACAGGCAAGCGTGCTATGGTTGGCCGGACAGGCATCCCGCGTGGCCTGTGGGCGGCAGCCCGCGGTCACCGTCCCCCGAAACTTGAGAACGGCCACTCTGGCCCGAACTCCAGGTCGCACGCACCGTGCCGGATCCGGCACGGCTGACCGGGTTGCGCCCGCGAGCAACCGACCTGCCCCCGTCGACATAACCGATTGGCTGGATTGAATGAGTAAAAGACCCGAGATCGTTATTTCATCCCGCGACGCCGAGCGGCTTGAGGACCTCATCGATTCGCTGTCTCGGAACGCCTTCCCGGGCAAACCGGACCTTGAGAACGAACTGGCGAGGGCCCGGATCGTCGAACCGGATGAGGTCCCGCCCGATGTGGTCACCATGAACTCGACCGTCCGGTTCCGTGTGGAAGGGACCGAGGAGGAGTTCACGTTGACGCTGGTCTATCCGAAGGACGCGGATCCGAGCGGGCAGACCATCTCGATACTGGCTCCGGTGGGCAGTGCGCTGCTTGGCCTCTCGCAGGGCGAGGAGATCGATTGGCCCAGGGCCGGTGGCGGTGAGCATCGAGTCCGTATTGAGGAGATCGTCTATCAGCCTGAGCGCTCCGGTGAGCATCATCGGTGATCGGGGGTGAAAAAAAGGGCCGGACCCCTTGTGGTGTCCGGCCCGAAGTACCGCTGACGTGAGCACCCAAGCGACCGTGAAGCCGCTGGATTGAATGTTACTGAAAACGATTCCTATTTGCAAGCCTGTCGCCGTCGCCTCTCCGGGGGCGAAGCTTCGGCGGTGCGTTGTCCGGATCCTTGTCTGAGTCACCACACCGCCCTCGTCGGTTCGGGCGGGACTGCTAGCCTGAGTTAGGGAGCGGCGTGGGGCGTCGTCCGCGCTATGGCGGAGCGCCCCGGCAGGCACCTGCAACCAGAGGGCGTCCCATGAGCCTGACCGAACGCCGAGCACCTGCCCGGCCCCGGTCCCGCTCGGCCGAGCCTGGCTTCGGGCCGGATACCCGGGCGCAGACCACGCACGTGCTTGGACTGGAGCTGCACGCGCCGGTCTTTATCGTCAGTGCCGGTCTCCTGCTGCTGTTCCTCGGGCTGACACTGGCCTTCGCCGAGCCGGCGCGGGATCTTCTGGAGGCGACCCTGGACGGGGTGCGCGGGCGGTTCGCCGGTGTGTTCCTCGGTACCGGGAACCTGCTGGTGCTGCTTTGTTTCGCCCTGATCCTCCTGCCCGCGGGCAACATCCGGCTCGGGGGTGCGGCGGCCCGGCCGGAGTTCGGTCGCCTCTCCTGGCTGACCATGCTCTTTGCCGCGGGCATGGGCGTGGGGCTGATGTTCTGGGCGGTGGCGGAACCGGTGGCCTATTACACCGACTGGCTTGGCACTCCGCGGGGCGTCGAGCCAGGGACCGAAGCCGCAGCCCGGCTGGCGCTGGGCGCGACCCTCTATCACTGGGGGCTGCACCCCTGGGCCATCTACGCCGTGATGGCGTTGGCTCTCGCTTTCTTTGCCTACAACCGCGGTCTGCCGCTGACCGTGCGCTCGGCCTTTTATCCGCTGCTCGGTGAGCGCACCTGGGGGCCGATCGGCCACACCATCGATATCGTCGCGGTGGTTGCGACGGTCTTCGGCCTGGCGACGTCGCTCGGATTCGGGGCCCAGCAGGCGGCCAGCGGTCTGAGCACCATCTTCGCCGGTGTCGAGGACGCGCTGGGTACCCGCCTACTGCTCATCGCGGTGGTTGTTGGTGTCGCCGTGGCGTCGGTACTGCTGGGTATCCAGCGCGGGATCCGCGTGCTGAGCAACCTCAACCTCGGAATGGCCGGGTTTTTGCTACTGTTCATCCTCGTCAGCGGGGGGCTGTTGGCGTCTGCCGTCAGTCTGGCGACCGCCGGGGTCAGCTACCTCGGCCAGCTGGTGCCGATGAGCACGCCGGTGGGCCGCGATGATGCAGGCTTCATGGAGACCTGGACTGTCTTCTACCTGGCCTGGTGGATCAGCTGGTCCCCCTTCGTGGGGATGTTCATCGCCCGTATCTCCTATGGGCGCACCGTCCGCGAGCTGGTTACAGCGGTGCTGCTGGTGCCGACTGCGGTGACGTGGCTCTGGATTAGCGCCCTGGGGGGCGAGGGGCTTCGTCAGGTCCAGGGCGGGCTCGGAGGCCTGGCCGACGGCTTGGGTGAGCGCGAGTCCATGGCACTGTTCCATCTGCTGGAGCAGTTGCCCGGTACCGAGTTCACCGCTGCGCTGGCGGTGCTGTTGGTGGTGATCTTCTTCGTGACCTCGTCGGACTCCGGCTCGCGCGTCCTGGATGCGGTAACAGCCGGCGGCCGCCTGGATACGCCGCGTATGCAACGGGTGCTGTGGGTCGTGTTGACCGGTGTGCTCGCCGCCACGCTGCTGTTCGTCGGCGGCGAGGCGGCCCTGGGTGCACTGCAGGCCGGTGCCGTGGCCAGCGGCTTGCCGTTCGCGATCGTTGTCCTTGCGCTGTCGCTGAGCCTCCTGATCGGTCTCCGGCAGGAAAGGGAGCGTCTGAGCGCGCGGGGGATGGAGCTGCAGCCGCCCCGCGGCGAGCCGACACGCGGGCGCACTGGGTTGTCACGCCCCCAGGCCGCTGGCTGCGCGTATCTGCTTGGCCCGCTCAGCGCACTGCTTCTGTTGATGCTCGAGCGCGCCGACCCGCTGGTCCGGTTCCATGCGGTGCAGTCGCTGGTCTTCTCCGCGGCGGTGCTGCTCCTTGCCGTGGCGATCCTGCTCCTGGCCGTTCCACTGGGCGGGTTGCCCCTGCTAGCGTGGATAGGCGGTGGACTGCTGCTGTTGCGCGCATGCCTGGTGGCGCTGGGCAAGGAGCCGTGGCCATGAAACGAGATCAATTGCGCCGCAAACTCGCGGATCCCAACGCGCCGCCGTTGCTGGTTCAGATCGGGCGGTTTCTGTACGGGCGCGTTACCCGCCTGTTGCTGCTGGCCGCCGCGCTGGCGCTGCTCGGCTCCATCCTGTTGTGGGGAGAGGCGGCGTTCCTGTCGCTGATCGCTTTCACCGTCCTGCTGCCGGCCACGATCATCTCCATCCTGCTGCGCTGGTGGCCAGGAGAGGTGGCCCGTGGCCGCGAACCGGGAACCTCGGCCCCTTGGCGGCGCACCCTCAATCTGCTGGCCGGCGGCATGGTGGTGACCACCCTCGGCTCGCTGATCGCCGGAGTCGGCCTGTTCGGTACGGCCGCTGGCATCATGCTGCTCACCACGGGGCTGCTCCTCCTGCCCCCGGGGATCAGCCTCACCCTGCTCGCGCTGTCCATGCGCTACCGGTTCCGGGTGGGCGGCACCGCCTACGATCCGCGCAAGCAGCTTGGCGAAGAGACCGCCGAGCCGCCCGAGCGCGTGCTGTATCGGGCCGAGGTGCACTGGGGCGTACTCCTGCCGGCCGTGCTTGCCCTGCTCACCAGCGCGCTGCTGGCAGTTGGTCCTTTCGGCGTCGTCGGCCAGGTCATCGCCACGATCCTCTATGTGCTCGTCTTCCCCGGGCTGGCGGCCTACGCTCAGGGGGTGTATTTCGATACCGAGCTGCGCGTCACCGAGAACCACCTCGTCGTCGAGACAGGTCTGATCGTGGTGCACTCGCGGGTCATCCCACTGTCGGACGTTCAGGCCCTGGGGGTCCACTACACCTGGCTCGGCCGCCTTCTTGGGTATGGCCGCGTGGTGATCACCACGCGCGACGGCGTTTGCGTGATCGTCCCCGGGATTGTTGATCCCTTCGGGATCTATCAGGTGGTCATGAGCCGGGTGATGCATGGCGGGCAGCAGGAGCCTGCCCGTCTGGTGGCTCCGGCGTTGTAACGGGCTTGGCCCGGGAGGTTGCTATGGAAGAGATCGTCGTCACCGTCGATGGCTCGGAGTACTCACTCTTCAGTGGCCTGGTGGTGGGCCATGAGCTGCAGGAGCAGAGTGGTCTGCCGTTGAGGTTGCTGTCCGTCGTGGAGCCGGAGGGCTCGGGTCCCGGCCGCCGCAAGGATATCGAGGACATGCTGCCACTGGGCGAGGCGGGAAGCCCCCGGGTCGGTGCTGCGGAGATTGAGGTAACCCCGGCCCAGCGCCCGGCGGAATACCTTGCGCAGCGCATCAGCGAGGACACGCAATCCCTCTACTGCGTGGCCACCCGTGGCCGGGGGACCATGGGCGAGGCGCTGCTCGGCAGCACCGCCGCAACGCTGACCCGACAGGCAAGTCGCCCCCTGTTGCTCAGCGGGCCGGCACTGCCCAGCGGCTGGAGCGGTCCGGTTCTGCGGATTCTGGTTCTGCTGGATGGCTCAAGCTTCGCCGAGCGGATCTTGCCCCGGGCCCTGCAGCTGGCCGAGGCGCTGGACACCGAATTACGCCTGGTCCGGGTGGCCGTCGACACCGCCGGCCAGGATACCTCGGAGGCGGCCAGTTATCTGCAGGCGCTCGCAGCGGCATGGCAGCCGAAGACCCGTCAGAAGATTAGCCACACCGTCCTCGAGTCCGAGCAGGATACCGCGGAGGCGATCACGGATTATGCGGCCAACCGGGGCAGCCTGGTGGCCATGACGACGCAGGGCTGGAGCGGGCTGGCCCAGCTGGCTCTGGGCAGCGTGGCCCATGCGGTGGTCCGCCAGTCGTCCGTACCGGTGATGGTGTTCAATCCAGGGCACGAGGACGACGAGGCTTGAGGTCCGCAGGCTTTTTGTCGGCGGCGTGGGCATCCGCCGTCGGCTGGAAGTGCGTCATAATGGGATAGTCGTGCTGCTCGGAGTGCGTAATGAAGATCGTTTATTGGGGAGTCGGGCTTGCGGTCGTTCTGGTGGTGGGTGTCATCGTTGCCTGGTGGGTCGTGGTCCGCGGCGTCGAGACACCGGAGTACTCGGTGGTCCTGCAGGATGGCGACCGCGAGCTGAGGGATTATCCGGCGCTTCGGGTGGCCGAGGTCGAGCGCAGCGGCAGCCGGGGCGATGCGGTCAGTGCCGGGTTCCGGCCGCTGGCTGGCTACATCTTTGCGCGTGAGCGCGAGGGTGATTCCATCGCCATGACGGCCCCGGTGACCCAGACGCCGGAAGGCGAGGGGCGCTGGTTGGTGCGTTTCATCATGCCGGCAAAGTACTCCCTGGACGACCTGCCCCGGCCGGCGGGCGAGGAGATCACCCTGCGCGAACTCGACCCGCAGCGAATGGCAGCCATTCGCTTCTCGGGCCGTGCCAGCGATTCGATGGTCGAGGAGCACGAGCGCAGGCTCCGCGAGTGGATGACGGATCAGGGGCTGGAGGCCGCCGGCGAGCCGGTTTATGCCTATTACGATGATCCGATGACCCCGGGGTTTCTGCGCCGGAACGAGATCCTGATCCCGGTCGAGGATGCGCCGGCGGAGGCGGCGTCGTAAGCGCCGTCTAGCGCATCCACCGGCAACGGCTCAGCGGGGGCGGGACCCGCCCCCTCCGTCCACTGGCCGAACGCACGATGGCCACGCCCTGCTCGACGCGTAGCACCCAAACCGTGTCGCCGGCAGTCAGCTCCCCGCGATCCTCGAGCATGGCCGGCAGGGGGGTGTCCTCACCCTGAGGCTGGACGCAGGGGATGCCGTCTTCATCGACGTCAACTTCGGCGAGCGTGTAGTCCCGTGCTTCCCGCTTGAGCCGGTGCCTTTCCCGGCGTTGGATGGCTGGCGGCAGAAAGCGGGCAGCAGCGGCCCCGACGAGTAGTGCGATCACGAACTGGTGGGCATCGCCGAGGGCCAGGCTGGCGAGCGCCGCTGCCAGGGCGCCGATGGCCGCGGCCAGCAGATAGCCACCCTGCAGGCTCGACGGGCGGGCGCCGAGGTCGATGGCCGCCAGGACGGCAGCGATCAGCAGCCACAGAAACATGGCTTAGACGCGGTCCCGTTTCAGGCGTTCGGCGGCCCGCCGCCGCGCCTCGGTGCGGGAGAGCTTGCCTGCCGCGCGTTCCTGCTCGGCGGCCTCCAGGCGATCGGCCTGTTCCGTGTCGCCGTGGCAGGCGCGGGTCAGTGGATCGTCGCGGCTGCCCGGGGCGCGCCCGTCGCGACGGCGCTGGATGATGACGGCGACCACCAGCGCCGCCAGTGCCAGCCCAACCAGCATCAAGAATTCAAAAGCCAATGCCCCATGCCTCCACGGCTCACGATTGCACGCGTGGTTCCGAACCCTTGGAGGAATCTAGCCGATTCCCGGGCGGCGAGCAAAGAGCAGGTGGCCCGGAGGGCCCGGGGAGCGCCAGAGGGCGCACTCCCCGGCCTGCCGTGCGGAACGTTTAGAATCGGACCTTGGCACCCAGCCGCATGTCGCGTCCCGGCTCGCGTGCGTAATCGCTATCCTCGACGGTCTCACCGGCTGCGTACCGCGGGATGGCGGTGTGGCTGGCGTACTCTTCGTCGAAGAGGTTGTGCACGACGAAATAGAGGGTGACGTCCTCGTCGCCCCCGGGCTGCCAGCGCATCTGCACATCATGGGTGGTGTAGCCGTCGCGTTCGCCGTCGCCCGGGATCACCCGCTCCAGGTCCGCGACCGCCTTCAGCGTGTAGCCGACCTGGAGAGCCGGGTGGAACTGGTAGACGCTGTCCCAGACCAGGCGATCCCCCTGCGGGCCGACGGCACGGACCAGCTGCTGGCGTCCGGAGGGCTCGCCGGGGGTCAGGGTGTCCCCGTCCCCGAGGCCGCGCACCTTGTCGTGGGTGAAGCTCACGGAGCTGTAAAGGGCTTCCCCGCGCCACGCGGCCTTGAGCGTGTAGCCCTCGGTGGTGATCTGATCGTCGAGGTTATCGATGCTCTGGATCGGTTGCCGTCCGAGACGTGTGGGTTGCTCGAACCCGTAGAGGATCAGGTCGTCGATATCGGTCCGGAACAGGGTGCCGGAAAGCTCCAGTCGGCCGCCGGCCAGCGGCTGCTCGGACCGGACGCCGGCCTCGGTCGTAGCGCTGGTCTGCGGGTCGTCATACTCGATGCGAGTCGCCTCGAACTCGTCGAGGTTGAAATCGTCAGGTACCTCGTTCTCATCGAATTGGTCGCGGCTGCCGATGTTCCGGTCCAGATGCAGCGTCGTGGTCCCCGAGCGGCCCTGGGCGGACTCGCCGTAGCCCACGAAGAGCTCGGTTGACGGGGTGGCCCAGTAGCCGATCCGGGCGTTGGTGGAGACCTCCGAGAAGTCCACTGACTCCCCTAGTTGTTCATAGTCGGTCTCCATCCAGTCGCCCCGAACCCCCAGCGAGAGATCCAGTCGCTCGCTCTCGAGTCGGTTCTGGATAAACGCCCCCTGGGACTCGTAGGTCAGGATGTCGCCGCCCCGGCTCGGATGGTCGCCTTCCCCGGTATCCCGTTCGATATCGCCGCCGACGGTCAGGCGGTTCTCCCCGTGGCCCAACGGCCCCAGGGAGCCCCGCGCGAGGGTGGCGGTGTTGGCCAGGCGGCCGCCGACACCGTCGCTCAGGAAACCAACCTCGGCGTCCCGGTCCTCCCACTCGCTCTGATTGCGGTAGAGGTCGAGTTCCAGGTCCACCCACCGCGTCTCCGGGTGGAACTCGTAGTTGAGGCTGGTCGTCTCCCGCACCATACGCTGATCGGCAAGGTCGTCCTCTTCAAAGGGCGGACGATCGCCGCCGCTGAGGGGCAATTCCCCCAGGTTCTCGTTCTCCTCATAGCCAAGTCGGACCCGCTGCTGTTCGCCATCGGCGTTGAGCCGAAGCAGCAGATTGCGGTCATCGTACGCCGTGTAATCCTTGATCTCGCCACCACCGAGGCGATAGTCCTCGGTGGTCGTGTAACTGCCGCCCACGAGCAGTCCGATCCGTTCGGTGGGGTAGATGGCGCCCGCCGCACTGGTGGCGAGGGAGTCGGCCGCGCTGGCCCGGACGCCCCGCGCGAAGCCGCCGTAGCCGGTCTCGGGGTCGACGAGGTCGCCTGCGTCGATGGTCTCGAAGCGGACCGAGCCGCCGGTGGCGCCGTGGCCGTCGTCCGCCGCCGGCGGTCCGGGTTCGGCCTCGGCGTAGCGGAGGAAGGCGGGATCGATCCCGGCGAGGCCGCCCCGGTGGTTGTGCAGATCCCGGCCCTGCCGGGCGCCGTCGACCGTCACCCGGGTCTGGCTCCCCTCGATACCGCGCAGATAGAGGCGTCGCGCCTGGCGTGGACCGCCCACGTGGGATTCCGAGTCGCCCCGGAACAGGTCCTGCAGACGGTGGGACTGTTGCCGGCTGATCCGCTCGGTGCCGCTGCCCTCGATCTCCTCCGGCGGTTCAACGAGGACTTCGGGGAGCGCGGTCGGGGCCTCATCGGCCCCGGCGGTGGTGCTGAGGGCGCCGAGCACCGCCAGGCTGGTGCAGGTGAGAAGCGGCGTCTGCGTTCTTTTCGGATGCATCGTGCAAAGCCTCCTGATGGCCAGTCCAAAGTGCGATCCCCGGGTAGGCCCCGGGTGGATCACGGTTTACGCAGTGGCTGGCTGGGTGCAGGGGGCAGCACCTGGCTCGCGAAAATGGAATAAAAAACGATGGAATGTAGGGCGTAGAGCCGGGGTGAAACGGCCCGGGTCACTTGGTCAGGATGAGTTTGCCCTGTCTTGTCTCACGGAGCTGGTACGCCTCACCGCGGTGGTGGATGAAGACACGATTCGCGCCGTTGAAGAGGGCAGCGCTGTCCATGTGCGGGGTCCTTGAGGTCTGTTCGCGCTGATGATCGCTCGGAGTGGGAACCTCCTGGCTGTGGGCGGCGGTCGTCGGCTCCTGGTTCCGTTTGGTCATGGCTGCTTCCTCTGATTGCCGTGCCTCTGCCCGTGCCCGGAGCGTCAATCCGCCAGGGCGCGGATGAGAATCATTAGCGAATGCGATTCTAGTCCGGAATGCCCGGCTAGGCAACCGGGGGTCTGTGTTGGTGCCTGGCCGGGCGCGGGGGGTTGACTTACTAATACGAATCGTTATCGTTTGCGAAAGCCTAGCCAGCCTCCGGTCGCGACCGGGCCAGCCAGGTTCAAGAGGGGGTCGAGGCGTGATGGGACTCCCTTCCTGGCTGACGCGTTGACCTGACTGGAGGTGGCAATGGTGCATGGTTCCTTGGAGTGGCCAGGGTGGTGCTCGGGTCTCTGCCTGGCCTGTGTCGGCCTGGGTGCGTGTGCGTGGAGCACAACGGCTCTCGCCGCGGAGGGCGGTGGCGAGGGTGCCGTCGGCGCGGCCCTGGAGGATGTCGTGGTCACCTCCGGCATCGGCGCCGTGCGTCGCGAGGAGGCCCCGGCCGGTTACGGCGAGATCACGCGGGAAGATATCAAGCGCCGCCCGGTGACGACGCTGGATCAGATCCTGCGCGAGACTCCGGGCGTGGATACCACGGCTGTGCGTGGTGGTCGCGATCGGCCCCAGATCCGGGGCCTTGAACCGCGGCACACGCTGATGCTGATCAACGGTCGTCGGCTCAACAACACCGACGAACTTTTCCCCCACAACGACTTCCGCACCGGGGCCATGCCGCCCATCAGCTCCATCGAGCGCATCGAGGTGGTGCGCAATCCCGCCTCGGCCGTCCACGGGGCGGACGCACTCGGAGGCGTCATCAACATCATCACCCGGCCGCCAACCGACGAGTGGCAGGGTACCGCGACGGCCCGCTACGGCACCCTGGATTCCGGCTATGACGGTGAGGAGCAGCACTACTCCCTGTTTGCCGGCGGTCCCCTTGGCGAGCGCTGGGGCGCGATCGCCAGTCTGGAGTTTGTGGACACCGAGCCGTCGCTGCTGCCGGATCATCACTACGCTGGCGAGGAAGACTACTACCAAGAGGGCCGGGAGGCGCTCAGCGGCTACGCGAGCCTCTTCTACGATCCGGCGCCGGGGCACGAGTTCGAGTTCTTCCTGAGCGCCGGGGAGGAAGAGCGGACGGGGCGGAGTCAGCCTCGAGATGAGTTGCCTCCCTGGCAGCAGATGTACAGCGAGATCCGGGGGTTGGATGAGCTCGGTGAGGAGCCGACCCATGTCGATCTGACCCGCTACGCCTTCGGCGCCGCCTACGCGCTCGAGCGCACCGACTGGGACGGAGAAGTCCAGCTCTACCGCTCTCGGGTCGAGGCCGAGGAGCCTGAGCGAGAGCAAATCCGTGAATTTGTTGGTTGGCCCCCTGCGCCCCCGCCGCCAGACCAGGATGAGGTACCGGTCTTCGAGCTGGCCCCCCGTGAAATGGAGCACACCGAGGACGTCGCCCAGGCCCGCGGCGGGGTGTGGTGGAGCGATCGGCAGCGGCTGAGCGCCATCGTGGACTACCGCCGCGAGACCTTCGAGCGCGAGGTCGGTGGCGAGCCCGAGGTGCCCCGGGACCGGGCCCACCACTACGGAGTCGGCCTGGAGAACCGCAGCTATCTGCTCGGGGATCGCCTGCTGGTCACGCTCGGCGCTCGCCTGGATGGCCACAGCGAGTACAGCGGCGAGGTCAGCCCACGGGTCAGCGGCGTCTACGCCGTCAATGACGAGGTGCGGGTTAAGGCTGACTACGCCGAGGGGTTCGCGGCACCCAACCTGCTCCAGCTCTCCGGCGACTACGAGATGGACCACTCGCACATGCCGGTCCCGGAGGCGCAGTTCTACCTCTACGGCAACCCGGACCTCGATCCGGAACGCTCGCGCAGCTACAGCCTGGCCCTGGAGCGTACCGGCCAGCACAGCCGCCAGGCGATCACCCTGTTCCGCACCGAGGTGGAGGACCAGATCGTGGAGCAGCGCACGGGGGAGGAGCGTCCCGACGGCGCCCACGTGCGCCGCTACGACAACATCGAGGAGGCCCGGACCAAGGGCGTGGAGTTGGAGGCTGGCTGGCGCTGGCCGGATGGTAGCCGGATCCGCGGCAGCTACACCTACCTCGCTGCCCACGACCGCGAGACCGGAGACCGGCTCGAGAATCGGCCTCGCCAGCGGGCCAACCTACTCGCCGAGGCGCCGCCTTGGTCCGGCGCCCTGGCCCACACCCGGGTCGAGCACGTCGGTGACCAGGCCGGGGTCGGCGAGCCCTACACGCTGCTCCACCTGGGGCTGCGCCAGCAGCTGCCGGCGGGGATCACCGTGGGGATCGGCGTGGAGAACGCCACCGATGAGCGCCCCTACCGTACGGACCCCGAGCGTGTGGGGCTCGACGCGGATGACGCCGATGATTTCTACGGCACGATGCCGGATCCGTTGCGCGGGCGCTTCTACTACGTCTCGGCCGAGCTTGAGTGGTAGGGGAGGGCGTGATGAATGATCGAATGGGAAGCCTGACGCCGGCGGTCACCAGTGACCCCCTGCGCTACGCGTTCACCGCCCGGCGCCCGGTCATGCCGCGCCAGGACAAACAGGCGGTGTCGGAGACCGAGATCCCCCGCCGGTGGGCGGAACTGGAGCAACAGTCACCGGCAGCCGGCAAGCGACTGGCCTACATCAATATCCCGTTCTGCAGGGCCAACTGCCTGTACTGCGGCTTCTACCGCCATCGCTCGGGCGCGCCCCGGCTGAACCGGTATGTGGACCTGCTGATCGAGGAGATCCGTCGCGACGCGGCCCTGCCGCTGGTCGGGGATCGGCCGATCCACGCGGTCTACCTCGGCGGTGGTACGCCCAGCGATCTGCCGGCGGGAGATCTGCAGCGGCTCCTCGCCGCCGTTCGCGAGTGTCTGCCCTTGGCCGCCGACTGCGAGATCACCCTGGAGGCGCGCATCGCCGGGCTGACCGAGGAGAAGATCCGGGCTGCTTTTGCCGGCGGGGTCAATCGCATCTCGGTCGGTGTGCAGAGCTTCGACACCCGGGTCCGTCGCCGGCAGGGCCGGGTTGCAGCTGCCCAGGAGGTGGTCGAGCGCCTGGTCCTGTTGGCCGGCCATGACCAGGGTGCCGTGATCGCCGATCTCATGTTCGGACTGCCCGACCAGGATCTCGCGAGTTGGCACCGTGACCTGGACAGCTGCCAGGAGCTAGGTCTGGATGGCCTGGATACCTACGCGCTCAAGCTGATCCCGGGCACTCCGCTGCAGAAACTGGTCGAGCGCGGGTGCATCGAACAGCCGGCAGGGCTCCCGGAGCAGGCGGAGTTCTACGCGGAGGCCGTCGAGGCGCTCTCGACGGCGGGTTGGCGGCAGATTAGCAACAGTCACTGGGCGCGAACGCCACGCGAACGCAACCTCTACAACCTGTTGATCAAATCCGGTGCCGAGACGCTCGCCTTCGGTGCCGGCGCCGGCGGCAGCCGCGAGCCTTACACCTTTGCCAACACCCCGGATATGGAAGCCTACGAGCGTGCCGTGGCCGCCGGAGACAAGCCCGTGGCGATGATGCGGGTCTCGGATGCGCTGCAACCCCTCCGGGACACCCTGATGGGTGGTGTTGAGATTGGCCGTCTTGAGCTGCCCGCCCTACGCGCCTGCATGCCGATGTCGGTGCAGGCGGACCCCAGCCCCTGGAGGCTCGTTGACCGCTGGGTCGAGGCAGGGCTGGCGGAGCGCCGCGGGGAGCAAATCCATCTAACGGTGGCGGGACGTTTCTGGGCGCCGAATCTGGTCACCGGCTTTCAGCAGGTCTGTGCGCAAGCTCTGGAATCGGGGAGGAAGGCCCATGCAGACGGATAAACAGGAACAGGGTCATGAGGCCGTCCGGCAGGTGCTCGAGGAGCGTCCGGACGCCGTGATCGAGGACCTGGCCCGGAGTCACGGGCTGACGCCGCTGGAAGCGACCCGCTGCCTGCCGGCCTCGTTCTGGTGCGAAGCGCCGGGCGAGCAGTTCGAGTCGATCCTCAAGGAGGTGAGTGACTGGGGGGAGGTCCTGGTCGTCGTCCACAACCGGGATCTGATTCTGGAGGTACGGGACCGTGTCCCCCCCGGCAGCTCAGCGCACGGTTTCTACAACCTTCACGGTGACAGTGCACTCGGTGGCCATCTGCGGCCGAAGCGTTGTGCGGCGATCCTTTTCGTGGTGCGTCCTTTCATGGGGTTCCGGACTGCCTCACTACAGTTCTTCACCCCCGAGGGCGAAAACCTGTTCAAGATCTTCCTTGGCCGCGACGAACAACGGTGCCTGCGAGCGGATCAGTTCGAGCGTTTCCGGGCCCTTGCTGCAGAGTTGGGCGGCTATCCGGGCTTGCGGATCGGCGAAGGGGAGGAGGAGCGATGAGTGCGCGTACGGTCCTCTTGTTCGGTGCCACGCGCGGGGTCGGGCGGCTCATGGCCGAACGCCTCCGAGAGCGAGGCCGACCGGTGGTGGCCCTTGCTCGGGTCTCGGAGCGGGCCGAGGGGCTTGCCCAACTCGGCGTCCGCGTCATCCACGGCGATGTAACCGATGCGGACTCGGTAACCGCTGCGTTCCGGGCAGCGGGCGAGACCGCCGTAGTGGTCTCCACCGTCTCGGGCGCGCTCGAGAAAAGCCGCTTCGTGGATGAAGTGGGGAATATGCTGGTCACGGATGCCGCTCGCGGCTGGAACCCCTTCCGCGTGGTGCTGGTGACGGCCATCGGCTGCGGTGAGACGCGGCCGTACCGGTCTCCGCAGGCGGTCGAGGCGTTCGGGCAGATTGTCGACGCCAAGACCCGTGCCGAGAACTACCTGCGCGGATCGGGTTTGCCGTATTTGCTGATCCGTCCCGGTGGGTTGCTTGATGGCCCACCCTCCGGAAACGCGGAGCTGACGCGCGCGCCGGATGCCCACGGCAACGTCCGGCGTGCTGACGTCGCTGCGCGGCTTGAGGAGGTTATCGACCGGTGGGATTGCAACGGGCAGGCGTTCTCCGTCATCGACCCCACCCAGCCCTCGGCGGCGCGGCGGCGTCAGCGGCAGGAGCAGAGGGCGTCCCAATGAGCACCATCGAGCCGAGCGCCACGGATCTGGGTGCGGCCACCCGCGAGCGGGCCAGCGGTCGGCACGGCCGCTACTGGTCCGTCTCGGATCTAGTCATGGTAGGCACCTTCGCCGCACTGGCGAAGGTGGCCGGGCTGTTGATCGTGCTCTTCGGTGGCGGGATGAACCCGGTCACGCTCATGGCCAGCAGCATCGTGTCGACGGCGCTGCTGCTGGTGCTGCTCCACAAGGTCCAGCGCCTCGGGACATTGACCATCTTTCTGCTGGTCAGTGCCGTTGTCGACATCCTCGTCCTGGGCGGCAACCCGGTCCGCATCCCCGCCTCGCTGCTCGCCGGCGTGCTGGCCGAGGGGGTGATCTGGCTGCTCGGTGGCTATCGGCGGATGTTCGGGGTGATCATCGGGGTCGCCGTGCACGAATTGCTGGCCCGCGCCATCAGCCTGGGCGTGGGTGCCCTGCTGGTGCGCGAGGAACCGCGTCTGTTGCTGATGGTGGCCGCGGTGGTGGTCGTCAGCTACATCGGCAGCCTGTTGGGTCTGTGGCTGGGTCGACGGTTTATCGAGGAGCTGCGACATGCCGGTATCATCCATCACTAGGACGGCCGGAGATCGGCAGACCCCGCTGCATGGGCTGGCCATGCGCACCAAGATGCTCATCAGCGTAATCGCCGCAGTAGCTGTGGTCGTGCTTGAGTCGCCCGCGGTGCTGTTGGGCCTGCTAGTCATCAGTACCGCCTACGCTGCCCTGAGCCGGCGCTACGGCGTCCTGCTCGGAGCCTACCTCCTGTTCGGGGCCCTGTGGCTGCTGGCCCTGGGGTTTATGCATGTGATGGGCGTGTTTCTGCCGCGGCTGGGTTACGGTGAGTTGGCCGATGTGGTCGTGCCCTTTCTCCGTTCGGCGATCCTGCTCAACGCTGTGCTCGCGATGGCTTTGTCCTCCCGCATCCAGGGGGCGCTGTCGGCGCTCAAGTCGCTCTACCTGCCGTATTGGCTCTACCTGCCGGCAGTTGCCATGGTGCGCTTTGTGCCGGCCTTCCTCTTCGACGTTCAGCAGGTTGGCGAATCCGTGCGGCTTAAGGGCTACAGGCCCGGGCCGTTCCTGCTGGTGCGGCATCCGGTCGCCTCGCTGCGGCTGATCTTCATGCCGCTGCTCTTCCGGGCCCTGCGTACGGCGGACGATCTCTCCGTAGCGGCCGAACTCAAGGGGCTGGGAGCCAACACGCCGGCCTCCCGCTACCGCGAGGATCGTTTCGGTGAGCGGGACTGGGTGTTCATGGTGCTGGCGGCAGTTGCCATCGGGGGCTCGTTGTGGCTTGAACTCGGAGTCGGGTGGTCGTGATCACGCTCGAGGATGTGACCTACACCTATCCGTTTCAGCGTCATTCGGCACTGTCGGAGGTTAACCTCCACGTTGCTCCGGGGGAGGCCATCGCGGTGACCGGTGCCTCGGGCTGCGGGAAGAGTTCGCTGCTGCGGATCATCAATGGCCTCATTCCCCACCATTTTGAGGGCGAATGGGCGGGGCGGGCGCGGGTTGCCGGACGCCTGACCCGTCAGGCCATGCTGGCCGAGATCAGTGCCCGCGTCGGCACGCTGTTCCAGGATCCGGAACAGCAGTTCTTTGCCCTGCACGTCGAGGATGAGCTCGCCTTCACGCACGAGCAGCGCGGTGAGCACCCCGCACGTATTGGCACCCGTGTGCAGTGGGCCATGGAGCGGTTCCGGCTGACCGGGCTGAGCCATGCCAGCGTCTACGATCTCTCGGACGGGCAGAAGCAGAAGGTTGCGCTGGCCGAGGTGATGTCGCGCTCGCCTTCGGTGCTTGTGCTGGATGAGCCTACGGCCAATCTCGATCCCGAGGCAACCCGGGAGCTGGCGCAGCATCTGGCCGAGCTCCGTGCAGAGGGCGTGACGCTGGTGATCGTCGATCACCGCCTCTACTGGCTGACCGGGCTGGTGGATCGCATCCTGGTTATGGAGGCGGGTCGGCTGGTCATGGCGGGGTCGGCGGAAGCAGTCGCCGAGTCACGTCACCGCTTCGGCCTGCGTCAGCTCAGGGTCGAGGACCAGCGCGCGCGTCTGCCCGAGGTCCCGCGGGGCGGCCGTGGACACATCGAGGTTTCCGGACTGTCCTTCGCCTACCGCAATGGCCCCGCGCTGATCGAGGATCTGGATCTGAGCCTGCCGGCCGGGGAAGTCATCGGTGTCCTCGGTCCCAACGGCGCCGGCAAAACGACCCTCGTCCGCCTCCTGACCGGGTTGCTCAAGCCTGATGCTGGGCAGATCCGGGTCCAGGGTCGGTCGCTGAGCGCGCGTGCCCTGATGCGCCGTACGAGTGTGGTGCTGCAGAACACGGATCACCAGCTACACATGCGGACGGTCCGGGAGGAGCTGATCAGCTCCGTGCGTGGCGCGGGATGGGAGGTGGACCCCGCTTGGATCGACGAATTGCTGCACGAGTACGCGCTCAACGGGCTGGAGAAGCGCCATCCGCAGTCCCTCTCCGGTGGTGAGAAGCAGCGGCTGGTGGTGGCCTGTGGCCACGCGCGCAGACCGCAGCTGTTCGTTCTCGATGAGCCGACCAGTGGACTCGACGGCGCGAATCTCACGCTGATCGTGCGGAACCTGCAGCGCTTGGCGGACTCCGGGGCGTGTGTCATTGTAATTAGCCACGATCTGGAGCTGATCGAGCGGGTCTGCACGCTTCGGTTGACCCTACCTGCCCGCTGAGTCCTTCGCGCGGGATCGCTCGGTTGGGAGCAAAACCCGCTGTGCAGCTAGACAGCGGCGGCGGATAAGGGGCGCTATCGGATGAGGATTGACCGACTACGCAGGTTGCTCCGTGAGCTCGCCAGCCCGGGCGGGTTTCGCCGCCACCCCCTGCTGGCGGTGACCTTGGCGCTCATTGTGGCCCTGATCATCTTCGGGTTGGCGCTGCGCCCGGTCTGATCGGCGGAGGATTTGAATCAAATACCAAGGCCTTTGCAATCTCGGTCGTTCTTTGCCAACCGATTGGCACGGCAGTGAGTGTTGCGTGTAGGGTTATCTCTGTAAGCGATGTGACTGTCCCTAGGGTATATTTCTGCTTTAGCGGGGAGTACAAAGGGCTCCTGGGGCAGGGCCCTAGGAGCCCATACGTTTACCGGGTCTCTTGCATGATCCAAGGTGCCCCTTCCAGTTCGGCGGGACGCCCCTCAATATGGGTGATTTCGGCGTCTTCGATATCCTGATCAATAGTCTCAGTCGTTTCCACGGCTATCTGTTCCGCCCACTCGCGCGGGTTGCCGACAATGCTCTCTACACCCTCCGTGACTGCTCCCGCGATGAGCCCTTGGTCTTCATCGAGAACCTGCATGTAAAGATCCAAGTGATAGCCTTCTTCGTACTCCCAGAGGCAGCCGTGGACTTGGGTTTGGGCCCCGGTCACATCCCGCTCAGCTTCCCCGGTCCAGACAGCTCCGTCGCAGCTTACGACCGAGAGTTGAAGTTGTGCAGTATCTCCCGCTAATGCTCCGACTTGTGTGCCCTCGAACGGGTTCGTCACTTCAAATCGTCCAGGCTCACTGGGGGTCTCACTGGGGGGTATGGGCAGTGCCGTTTCCAGCGTGCCTGAAATATTCCTCTGGATGCCGTTGCTCGTTGCTTCCGCGACGGTTTCAATGCCCTCATCGGTTTGAATATCGAACACTTGGTACATTTCGTAGTGTTCCTGCTCCCCGGCAAGCATCTGGTTGATGGTTCCGCATCCGGATAAAGTCATTGAGGAGCAGGCGAGGGCTAGGCTGAGAGGGAGAGAGCGTCTCATCGTCAATCCTCCGCTGATCAATGTTATCCCATCACTCCCGGCCGCGCTGATCGGCGGCGGCATACCCAACCAACTATGAATCGATAGACGCTCCGTGGAAGTAAAGCCAAGCCGCGCCGTCTTCGTCAACCCCGTTTAGATTGCCATTTATCGTTTATGCGGCTGGCAACTGGCATGCGGAAAAGGATGTTTACGTCGCCAGCGCCCCGGTCAGCGCACCGGCCGCTACTCCGGCGAGTACTGGCAGCGGCAGGGAGACCAGCAGGCGGGCCGCGGTGGTGCGGGCGCCGAGCATCGGCAGCTCGAAGGCGGCGACGCGGTGGAAGGCGAGCACCGACCAGGCGGTGATCAGTGCGATGAGCTGAGCCATGCCGGCGCCGGCGTCGCTCAGCACCACGACTAGAGGGAAGGCGACCACCGGTCCGCCGGGCAGGAAGCCGCCGAGCAACGATGCGATCAGGATCCCTGCGCCGCCCGAGTCCTCGCCGAACAGCGAGCCGACCGCCTCGGCCGGAATCAGCACGGCCAGGAAGGCTGCCGCGATGAGCGCTACCGGCAGGCGCGTGAGCAGCGGCTGGAGTTGTCGCCAGCCCTCCCGGGCGGCGGCACGATGGCTGCCGTGGGGCTGGAACTGCGCGATCGCCGCGCAGATCCCCAGCAGGATGAGGATGGTCACAAAAGCACTCAGCATGCCCAGCGCCTCACGCGACGGCCCAACGGGCGGGCCAGGAGTGCGGCCAGAAAGGGCAGGGGCAGGGAGACGAGCATCTTCAGCGCAACGAAGTCGAGCCCGAAGAACGGGATCTCCCAGACCAGGGCGCGGTTCAGGCCGAGGACCGACCAGGCGGTGAGGTAGGCGACGCACACCTCGAACGCGGCCCCCGAGCGCAGGAGGGCCACCACCAGCGGGAAGGCCGCGAACGGGCCGCCCGGAGTGAGGGCGCCGGCAGCCGTGGCCAGGGCGAGGCCACGCACGCCGCTGCGCTCGCCCAGCCAGCGTTCAATGGCGTGGCGCGGGATCAGTGTCTGTACATAGCCGGACATGAGCAGCGCGGCCACCAGGATCGGTGCCACCTGCAGCATCAACTCGCCGGCCCGGCTGAGTGCGTCCCACCAGGCCGCCGGGCCATGGAGCACGTAGACCGCGGCCCCGGCGCCCAGCGCCAGCACCGCGAAGAAGATCGTCATCGGATCCAGGTACCGCGCGGACATGCGCGCGCGCCCCTCGTCACGGTCGTGGGGCGCTGTCACGCCGGCTCGGTGTGGTTCTGACCCAGGCTGAAAACCTGGCTGAGTTGGGCGTCGTCCAGATTGCCGATCCACTGCTCGCCGCTTTCCACCGTCATCTCCGTCAGTGCGCGCTTGGACTGGATCATGTCGTTGATCCGCTCCTCGAAGGTGCCCTGGGTCAGCAGGCGGTGGACCTGAACCGTCTGCGTTTGCCCGATGCGGTAGGCGCGGTCCGTGGCCTGGGCCTCGACGGCCGGGTTCCACCACAGGTCGAAGTGGATGACGTGGGAGGCCGCAGTCAGGTTGAGTCCGGTGCCGGCGGCCTTCAGGGACAGCACCAGTACCCGTTCGGTGCGATCATTCTGGAAGCGGTGGACGACTGCGTCGCGCTGGTTTCTCGAGAGTCCGCCATGCAGGAACGCCGGTGTGCGGCCGGTGGCCTCGGCGACGGCCTCCTGGAGCAAGCTGCCGGCCTCGCGGAACTGCGTGAACACGATCGCCTTCTCGTGCCGGCGCTGGATCGGTTCGAGGAGTTCAAGCAGGCGCTGCATCTTGCCCGACGCCTCGCTCCCGTCTTCGCCCTCCTTAAGGTACTGGCGCGGGTGGTTACAGATCTGCTTGAGCGCCAGGATCATCTGTAGCACCAGACCCTGGCGCCGGAACGTATCGGAAGTTCCCTGGATGACCTCCAGGCCCTCGCGCACCACCGATTCGTACAGCGCACTCTGTTCGGGAGTGAGCTGACAGTACTGATCCTGCTCGATCTTCTCCGGCAGGTCGGTGATGATGCTTCGGTCGGTCTTCAGCCGTCGCAGCAGGAAAGGGGCCGTGACCCGGCGAAAGCGCGTGGCCGTCTCCTGGTCACCGTGGGTCTGGATCGGGGTGACGTACTCGCGCGTGAAGCGCTTCAGGGTGCCGAGCAGGCCCGGATTGCAAAAGTCCATCAGGCTCCAGTACTCGGTGAGTCGGTTCTCCACCGGGGTGCCGCTCATGGCTACCCGGGCGCCGGCGGGGATGGATTTGATCGCCTTGGTCTGGGCCGCCTGGGGGTTCTTGAGGTTGTGTGCCTCGTCGACCACCAGCGCGCGCCAGGACTGCCGCCGCAGCCGGGCGGCGTCGGTTCGCGCCACGCCGTAGGTCGTGAGCACGACGCCGGTTCCCTGCGCATCGTCCGGCAGGGCGCGCCGGCCGCCGTGGTAAGTGGTGGCACCCAGCTCGGGGGCGAATTGCTGGATTTCGCGCATCCAGTTGCTGAGCAGGCTGGTCGGGACCACGACCAGCGCCGGCCGTCCGGCCAGTTCCCCGTCGTCGCGGAGCTGCGCGAGCAGGGCCAGAATCTGCACGGTCTTGCCCAGGCCCATGTCGTCGGCGATCACGCAGCCCAGACCGGCGCGGACATTGCCGTAGAGCCACTGAAAGCCGCGTTGCTGGTAGGGGCGCAGCTGCGCAGCCAGTGATCGGGGGGGCGCGCGCTCAAGGTCCTGGTGCAGAGCTGCGACCCGTTCCCGGGCGCTCTCGTCCAACTGCACTGGCGTCCCAGCGTACTCCCCCGTGAGCGCGACTCGGGTCAGCTCCGCGCCGTCAACCTTCGGCGGGTTGGCCAGGTTGCGGCGGACACGTTCGATCTCCTGCGGGTCGAGGTAAACATATTGTCCGCGGAAGCGGACCAGCCCGGTCGCCCCTTCCACCAAGTCCTCAAAGGTTCCCGGGTCGATCACGTCATCGCCCACTGCCACCTGCCAGTCGAAGCGGAACAGATCGTTGGCGTTGAGGTGGCCGTCGCTGTCGCTACTGCTGGCGGTGAGCCTCATCGTTGCGCTCGGTGGTCGGCCCAGTCGCTCCAGCGACCGGGGCAGCAGCGTGCGGACGCCGAGCAGCTGCAGTGTCGGGAAGACGTTGAAGAGCAGTTCCGGCAGCTCGTCGAGGGTGAGTGACAGCGGTGTGCGGCCCCCGCCACGCAGGTAGTCGCGCAGCGGGTCGTAGGCATCGGCCAGCATCGCCGTGGTGCGCAGCAGCTCGCTGTGCCCGTCGCCGCGCTCGGCGAGGGCGTCGGCGAGCGGGCGATGGGCGCCCGCGCCGTTGCCGCCCGGCTCGTCGCCGACCTCGATGGAGAGTTCGAAGGATTCGGGCTGCGGCTCGTCCACACGCAGGATCAGGGTCTGCGCCGCTTCGGCCAGGTGCAAACGGCGCAGCCAATGGTGCAGGCTGGCGGCGGTGCCGCCCTGGCCGGGATCCGACAGCCAGGCGCAGCCACCGCCGAAAAGCAGGTCGGCCACCGGGTCAACGGCTGCATTGCTGGCAAGCTCGCTCCACTCCCGGATCCAGTAATCGATGAACAGGCCGCAGAGCAGACGGGCCCGGGTCCGGCGGTCGAGGCCCTGGTCGGCCCCGGGCTCGTCCAGGCGGATGACCCCTTCCGGGGTGCCCGCAGCAAGGCTGCGCAGGAGCGTATCGACCTGCGTGTCCAGGCTCGCTGGCATCCACAGGACGCTGGTGCCGCCCCGGTCGATGGTCAGTACCCAGGGTACCGCCGCGCCGGCGGCGGTCAGGTGCAGGGCGGTGCGGTAGGCCGCATGCAGGGCTGCAACCTCCGGCTGCAGGTCGGCCACCTGGTCGGCGTCCAGGGGCGCGAGCAGCTCGACGAGGTCCGCGAGCTCTGCAGCCGCTTCACAGCCGTCGATCTGGACGTCGCCGTCGGCATCCACCCGAATGATGGGGTGGTCGTCCGGGGTCAGGGTGGTGGCTTGGGTCTGCGCCTCCTGGACCTGTGCGTCGCTGCGTGCGGCGTCGCTCAGCGTGCGCTGGGCCTGCCGGGCGACACGCCGTATCTGGGTGCGCCAGAGCTTGCGGTAGCTGTTCAGCCCGCCGATCGGCGGTTCCTGGGGGAGGGCGTCCGGGATCGCCTCGATGCGATCGGGCAGCCGTGAGAAATCTAGCTCGGCGAGCACTGCCGGGTCGGCCGCTGTCTCCTCCGGTGCCGCGCTGCCGGCGCACAGTGCCGCCGCCAGGCTCGGCGGCGCCCCCTGGGCGTCGTTCTCTGGAAGTTCATGGCCCCGCTCGCGCAGCGCGCCGAGTAAGTCGACCCCGCGCAATCGGAAGACCAGGAACGGATCTGTATCGATCTCGCGTGTCAGCAGATAGACCGCCGCCGCTAGGTGCTTGCACGGGACGGCCCAGTCCGGGCACGAGCAGCGCATGCCCAGCTCCTGCCAGCTGCTCGGGAAGACGGGGATGCCCGCCGCCTTGGCGCGCTCCAGTACCGCCGGATCCAGCTGCCTGTTGAGCAGCCCTGCGAGCAGCGCCGGATCATCGGCAATGGCCTCGATCAGCTGCCGGGTCTGATCCGCCGGCAACGCAGGGATCCGCAGGTGCACCTTGTAAGGCTGGCGACGCGACCCCTTCACCCGGGCGGAGACCTCGCCCTGATCGATGGTCAGGGCCTGGACGGACCCGTTGTTGGCGTAACGCCGGCCCCGTGGCAGGCGGTTGGTGTAATCGATTTCGTGCAGGGCGCCAAGCCACTGCTCGCCCCACCAGGTCCGGCCGAAGGTTGCGCGCGTCATGGGGCCCAGCTTAGCGGCTGGCACCGTCCCGGCCAAGCGCGCGGCCGGGTGGCTGAGGGTCCCGGCGGCCCCGAGCGGTTCTCCCGGCGTGCGTTTCCCGATATTCTGGGAGGTGGAAACCAGCCTGCGGCGGTTTGTCGTAGCGGCTCACCGCCTCCTCGGTCCATTTTGCGGTCACCAGCGATCATGAGCGAGCAGTCGAAACGCAGCCCAGAAAGCGGGGAGCCGGAGCGCTTCCTGCCCGTGCGTGGAAAGGATCTCGTCGTGGGTCGCCCGGTGCCGTACTCCATCTACGATACCTACGAACGGCTCCTGCTGCGCTCCGGCCGCGTGCTGAAAAGCGACGCGCAGCGCCAGATGCTGCTGGAGTCGGGGCGCGCTCGTGCCACCTCGTTCCAGGAGGATACGGTTACCCTGGGGGAAGCCAGCCCGTCTTGGGAGAACCACAGTGGCGAACTGAAGTTCGATCCCTTCGTCAGTTTCGACCGATGTGCCGCTTCCCTGCGGCGGGTCCATCACGCCATCGATCTCGGTCGCCACGACTACCTGCTGCGGCTGGAGGGGATGATCAGCCAGCTCGGCAACCTGATCGACCGCGATCCGGATGCTGCACTGGCGGCGGCGCACATCAACCGCGAGTTCCCCAATCGCGTGCTGCACCCCATCCGCAAGGCTGTAGTCGCGGACCTGCTCGCCCGCGCCGCCTCTCTGGACGGTGGTCAGCGCCGGGCGGTGGTCGGTGCGTCGCTGACCGCCAACCTCAGCATGCTCGCCCTGCAGGAACAGCTCGATCAGCAGGAGAGCGCCCTCAGCGCGGCGCAGCGCCGTGAACTCCACAGTCACCCGGAACGGACCGAGGCGTTGCTGACGGCCGCGGGCCTGGAGGATCAACAGTGGCTGCGCGCCGTCCGCGAGCATCACGAACGGATGGACGGCTCCGGCTACCCCCGCGGGCTGACACGGGAGGGGATCAGTACCGAGGCCGCGGTGGTCATGCTCGCCGATGTCTATATGGCCATGGTGACCCCTCGCGCTCACCGCCCGGCGCATGTCATCCGGGATACCCTGCGGGAGCTATACGCGGACGATGGGTGTCGCTTCGACGCCACGCTGACGCGGCTGCTCATTCGCGAGTTGGGGGTTTTCCCACCGGGCACCCTGGTCGATCTGAGCAACGGCGAGACCGCGGTGGTGACCCGTCGCGGCCCGAGTAGCATGGCCCCACAGGTTTTCCTGCTGCGCCGGCCGGACGGCAGCGTCTTCATCCGCCCACGGTTCCGCTCGCTGGTGGAGGAGGAGGGTGTAGAGATCCGTGGCGTGTACCGCCAGGAGGAGCTGCGCGTGCTCTATTCGCCGCACATGGCCTGGGGCTATGACCAGGAGTGGGGCGAGGCGGTGGATCGCGCCGAGCGCGGGTGATTGCGGCCGCCCCGGCTCATCGCGCGGGCTCAGACAGCGCCCACGGCGATGCCGGCGGTGTAGAGCGCGAGCATGGCCAGTGCCACGGCGAAGACCCCTTCGCGCAGCCGCTGGTGGCTTTTTAGCCGCTCACGCCAGGCTGGCAGCGAGAACAGCGCGGCGACCGCCGCATACCACCCGATGTCCACTCCGGCGGCAATGGACACCATCAGCGCCTGCTCCCACGCCGCCTGCCCGGGGCCGGTAAAGGGGCTGAAGATCGCCAGGAAGAACAGGGCAATCTTCGGGTTGAGCAGTGCCATGGCCAGGCCGTCTCCTGCCGCCTGGATCGGTCTGCCCGGTTGCGCCGGCGACCGGTCTTTCTGTGCAGCAGGGGGTTCCGGTCCGATCCGGGCGCTGCGGGCGGACTGCACGGCCAGCCAGCCCAGGTATGCGGCACCCAGGCCCTGGATGGCCGCCAGCAGGGTCGGGTGGGCGGCCAGGATACCGGCCAGCCCGACCACGCTGAGGGCGGCGTAGCCGCCGACGCCGATACCGTGGGTGACGGCCGCGGTGAGCCCGGCCGACCGACCGCCTTCCAGGCTGTGACGCGCCACAACCGCCAGGCTCGGCCCCGGCGACATGGCCCCCAGGGCGCAGACGGTGATCAGCAGTAGCCAGTCGTTTGCTTCCACCGGTCAGAAAGGGTCCTGCATCGTTGCTGGTGCGGATGCGGCGCCTAAGCCGTCGCGGTGAGGGACGCCTTTTCCATGTGCGGGAGTCCTTGTGTCGCCCCGGGGGCCCGGGCGGCGGTCGGTGCCCCGATTAGGGTCGATCCCGGCCACGTCCTGCGGGCATTCTGCCAGCACGCAGGCGGTCGTGCACAAGCACGCCAGCTGGCGTTCGATGGTCTTGTGAGACCGGCGATGCTAGCCTGCCCGGAAGACCTCAGGGCACGCCAGATATGCCAGAAGACACCTCCGCGCCCCGCTATCTGCTGCGGCTTTTCATTGCGGGCGACAGTCCGCACGCCCGCGCAGCCCTGCACAATCTCCAGCGGATCTGCGAGTCACAGTTCCCGGATCAGTACCGCATCGAGGTGGTCGATCTGATGCACGAGCCGCACCGGGGTGACGAAGAGGGGGTGATTGCCACCCCCGCGCTCATCAAGGAGCTACCGCCACCGGTGCGGCGTGTCATCGGTGATCTTTCGGATCGTGAGCAGGTACTCAACGGCCTGCAGTTGATCCCCGAGGCAAAGGATGGAATGCCATGAGTGAACGGAGCATCGAGCCGGTGTGCAAGACCGCCACCGGGATCCCGGGGTTCGACTCCATCGCCCGGGGGGGTGTCCCGGCGGGACGGACCACTCTGGTCGCGGGTACGCCGGGTAGCGGCAAGACGGTCTTTGCGGGGCAGTTCCTGGCTGCGGGGATCCTCGATGAGCAAACCCCGGGCGTTTTTGTCACTTGCGAGGAATCACCGGCCGACCTGCGGCGCAATCTGCAGGCCTTCGGGTGGCCCGTGGAGGAGTGGGAGGCCAGCGGCTGGTGGACGTTCGTGGACGCCTCCCCCGATATCGATCAGGAGCCGCAGGAGACCGGCGCCTACGACCTGGGTGGCCTGATCGCTCGGGTCTTCGGCGCCGTGCAGCGCTCGGGCGCGACCCGCCTGGCCATCGACTCCCTCGGTGCCATGTTCTCGCGCTTCCCGGATGTCCGGCAGGTGCGCTGGGATCTGTTTCGGATTGCCGGCCAGATGAAGCGCCTGGAGATCACCACCGTCATGACCGCCGAGCGCGAGGCCGAGTATGGTTTGGTGGCACGGCACGGGGTGGAAGAGTTCGTTGCGGATAACGTGGTCATCCTGCGGAATATCCTGGAGGCGGAGACACGCCGCCGGACGGTGGAGATCCTCAAATTCCGCGGCACGAACCACCAGAAAGGGGAGTACCCGTTCACGATCCTGCCCGAAAGCGGTGTGGTTGCAATCCCGCTCTCGGCGATGGAACTGACCCAGCGTTCCTCCGAATTGCGTATTACCTCGGGCAACGCCGATCTGGACCGGATGTGCGGCGGTGGCTTTTACAGGGATTCCATCGTGCTCGCTTCCGGGGCCACGGGGACCGGCAAGACCCTGATGGCCACGGAATTCATCGCAGGCGGCCTGGCGGTCGGCGAGCGTTGCCTGCTCTTTGCCTTCGAGGAGAGTCGCGACCAGCTCATCCGCAACGCCCGTGGCTGGGACGTTCAGTACGAGCCCGCCGAAGCGCGGGGTGACCTGCAAATCCACTGCGAGTACCCGGAGTCGGCCGGGCTGGAGGATCACCTCATTCGCATCAAGCAGGCCATCGACACCTTCCGGCCCCACCGGATCGCGCTCGACAGCCTGACCGCGCTGGAGCGCGTGGCCACCCCACGTGGGTTCCGGGAGTTTGTCATCGCTCTGACCTCCTTCACCAAGGATCGGGAGACGGCGGGATTGTTTACGGCCAGTACGCCCTCGCTGATGGGTGGATCCTCCGTCACCGAGGCCCACATCTCCACACTCACCGATTCGATCATCCTGCTGCGCTACGTCGAAATGGCCGGCGAGGTGCGGCGCGGGCTCACCGTGCTCAAGATGCGCGGTGCCGCTCACGAGAAGAGCATTCGGCAGTTCCGGATCGATCACCGGGGCATGCACATCGGCGACCCGTTCCGCGGCATCGAAGGCATCCTGGAGGGGCATCCCAACCGGATCATCGACTCGCCGTCCGCTGCCGGCAGGGATCCCCGATCCTCGCATTACTGTGAGTGAACCCGCGCCGGCGTGGTGGCGCCGTCCAATGCGCCCGACGGCGATCGCCTCGGCAACGCGGAAGCTGGCAATGCGTAGACGCCCAGCACCGGACGGTGGCGGGCGCGTCGGTGTGCTGACCGCCGGGTCTGGCGGCAGAGAAGTCCCTGGCCGGCCCTACTGCAGGGCCGGCCGGGGGGCGATGACCGGTTGCGCCAACCTGCCTTGCTATTCGGGATTTCGCCTGTTCGCTACCCCGGTTAGCTAACGGCCCGGGAGTAGACGATCAAGGCGTGGCCGCAGAGCAGGATCACAAAGCCGAGCTTGATCGCCAGATCGTAGCCGGCGGCGCTGCCACTAGAGCTGAAGAATGCCTCCTGGTCCACCCGCAGCGATGAACTCGGCAGGCTTGCCGCCATACCGCCGCTGCCCGGGAGATTGTCCCCGCGCAGGTCACGGTAGTATTTCTCGGCCCCAAAGGCGCCGCCGATGATCATGAGCAGTCCGGCGAGGCCGTTGAGGCCGATGATGGTTGCGTCGTACTGCTCACGCAGGGTGCCCGCCGTCTCCCACCAGGCCCACGCGTGCACATTCATGCCCGCATAGACGACGGCGATAACGGCGAGGCCAATCAGGACAAGGGTCTTCTGGATCGCACTAAACATTCCCCACCTCCGCAATGTGCTGGAACGCTGCCCATTCAATATTGCCGGGCGCGGTGCACTGCACAACGTGATTTCCCTGCGGGATTCCTCTTCGCCGGCGTTGCAGGCAGCAGGCTATGTCGCGCCGCAAAAAGCGCGTATATTCTGAGGGCAGTCCAATGCACGGAAGGCTAGGGGCGTGCCCGGATGTCCAACCCGTACCACCGCATCATCCATCAGAACGAGCAGCGCTTTCGGGTCGCCACCGAAGCCGCCGGGATCGGGGTCTGGGAACTGGACATGCGCGCCGGCGTGTTCCACTGGAATCAGCCCATGTACGACCTCTACGGGGTGCCCTACGGCGATGCGCCGCTGACCTTCGCGGCCTGGGAGCAGCGCCTGCTGCCGGAAGACCGCCGGGCCGCGCTGGAGCGGATCTGGGCGGCGGTGGAGCAGGGCCAGCCCTGGGAGACGACCTTTCGCATCCGCCGGCCGGACGGCAGCCTGCGGGATATCCGCTCCGCCGGACAGCAGCTCTACGACGAGCAGGGCCAGCCGAGCCGGATGTTCGGGATCAACGAGGACGTCACCGAGCAGCGCCAGGCCGAGCGGGCCCGTGCCCGTGCCGAGCAGGAGCACCGCGCCTCCCTGCGGGCGATCAGCCATGGGCTGAGCAAGCCGCTGCGGACCCTGGGCCGGGCCCATGAGCGTCTCCGGGCCTCCGCCCTGGATGCCGAGCAGCGCTACGACCTCGAGCAGGCGGAAATGGCCGGCGAGACCCTCCTCGCCCAGGTCCACGCCATCCTTGGACTGGCACAGCCCGAGCCCGATGCAGGCCAACTGCGCGCCGAGCCCTTCGACCTGCGCCGCTGCCTGCCGGAGCAGGTGGCGCTGCTGCGCGAACTCGCCGAGCGCAAGGGACTGCAGCTGCACCTGGAGTGGGGCGGCGCGCTGCCGCGCCGGGTGCGCGGCGATCCGGTACGCTTTCTCCAGGTGGTCAACAACCTCACCCACAACGCCATCCACTTCACCGAGCATGGCTCGGTGACGGTACGCGTGCGGCGGCTTGAGGGGGCGCGGATCGAGGTGGCGGTGGCCGACACCGGGCCGGGGATCGCCGAGGCGGATCAGGCGCGCATCTTCGAGGCCTTCACGCGCGCCTGCAACTCACCCACCTGTGAAACCGGCTGTGGCTTCGGCCTCTACATCTGCCAGCAGATCGTCTCGCTGCTCGGTGGGGAAATCCGGGTGGAGAGCACCCCCGGCGCGGGTGCGGTCTTCAGCTTCTCCGCCGTGCTCCCGGAGGCCGACAACGACGGCGAGGCCTCAATGGTTGGCGATCTGCTCGGTGACGAGGTCCCGTCCCCGGGTGCGGTGGAACTCGATGTGCTGGTCGCCGAGGACGATGCGGCCAGTGGCCGGCTGCTCTACGAACTCCTGCTGCGCATCGGCTGCGCACCCCGTCTGGTGGACAACGGCGTGGACGCCTTCGACGAGTGGCAGCGCCGGCCCCCGGACCTGATGCTCCTCGACCTGCACCTGCCCGATCTCGACGGACGCCGGCTGACCCGGCTGGTGCGTCAGGCCGAAGCCGAGGAGGACATGCCGCGCACCCCCATTGCTATCATCACCGCCCATCCTCTGGCCGACGTGCAGCGCGACTGCCTGCAGGCCGGGGCGGACCGGGTGTTCAAGGAGCGGGTCGGACTGGGTGTCCTGCAGCAGCTCATCGATCACATCCGCAGGCTGCGGGAACAGTCCACCGGCTGTCCGGTCTGAGCGCGTCTACGCCGGCGCCAGGCGGTCGTGCCTCCCCTCAGGGCGTTTGCTGGCCTCCATCCAGCGGGGAGGTCTTCGTGGCCAGACGGCTCAGCCGCTCGGCAGCCGCCTCGTAATCGAACTGCTCGATCTCCGCGCGCAGCGCCTCGATCGTCGATGCCTCGGCGAAGGTGGCCAGGTGCTCCAGGGCCGCCTCCAGAAGCGCCTCCTCGACCAGTTCGTGGCTGTCCAGGGCCCTCTGCAGTGCTGCCAGGGCCTTCCCTCCGGCGGCCTTGTCCCGGCTGCTCGGCCGCGCAGGGGGTGGTGGCGCCTTTGCCAGCGCTGCCAGGCCGCCGGCCAGCTCGGCCAGGGCCGCGCGCACGGCCTCGTGCAGCTCCTCGGGCACAGCCTCGTTGGCCTTCAGGCAGCCGTCGACGGCGGTCGCGGCCTCGGCCAGCCGGGTGGCTCCGACGGTGGCGGCGGTGCTCTTGAGCGTGTGCGCCAGCCTCTGCGCGGTCGCGGTCTCGCCCCGGTCCAGGGCCGCGGGGAGCTGGCCGAACTCGCCGTCGAGCTGGTCGGCGAAGCGTTGCAGCAGGCGCCGATAGAAAGCCCGATCTCCCTCCAGGTGGCGCAGCCCGAGGGCTTGATCGATCCCCGGCAGGTGCTCGGGCAGCGTGTCGGCTTCATCCCCTTCGTCGACCGGCGTGGAGGCATCCGCTGCGGCGGACGACGGACGGCTCTCACCGAGCCAGTAGGCCAGGCGCTGGTACAGCAGCTGCCGGTCGATGGGCTTGCCGATGTGATCATCCAGGCCGGCTTCACGGGCGCCTGCGCGGTCGCTGTCGAGCACGGCCGCGGTCAGCGCCAGGATGGGCAGCGAGGGGTGGTCTCGGCGGATCTCGCGGGTGGCCTCGTAGCCGTCCATGATGGGCATCTGCAGGTCCATGAGGATCAGGTCGAAGGGCGCCTCGCGGCAGCGCGCTACCGCCTCGGCGCCGTTGCTGGCCAGGATGATCCGGGCGCCGGTCTGTTCCAGCAGCCGCTGCGCCACCTCCTGATTGATGGCGTTGTCTTCGACCAGGAGCAGCGAGCGGCCGGTCAGATCCGGGATCGTCCCGGTCTCGCAGGCGGTTCCGCCGTCGGCATCGCCGCCCAGGGTGGTCTGGATCATGTCCAGGAGCGTGGAGGCGGTGACCGGCTTGGCCAGGTGGCCGTCGATGTGATCGTCCGCTGCCTCGCCCTCCGGCTGGTAAGCGCTGACCAGGATGATGCGGGCGTCGGTGGCGGGCAGGTCGCCGTGCTCGTGTAGGGTTCGCAGGTGCTGTGCCGTATCCCGGCCATCCGGTCCGCCCGGCAGGTGCACGTCGATCAGCATCAGCTTGAAGGGCCGGCCGCTGCGCTCGGCGCTCCGCGCGGCCTCGATCGCTGCCGGGCCGCTGTCGGCCTCGGTGACCGCGAACCCCCATCCCTCCAGGTGTTCGCGCAGGATCTGCCGGGCGATCCGGTGATCGTCGACCACCAGCACGTGCCCCCCGAACGCCTTCGGTTCAAGCGTGGCCGGCGATCGGGCCCCGGCGGTGGGTAGCCGGAGCTCGAACGAGAAGCGCGTGCCGGCGCCCGGCGTCGAGGACAGTTGGAGTTCACCGCCCATGCGCTCGACCAGCCGCTGGCTGATCACCAGCCCCAGGCCGGTGCCGCCGTAGTTGCGGGTGGTGGAGGTGTCCGCCTGGGAGAAGGCCTGGAAGAGGTGGCGGCGCTGCTCGGCGCTGATGCCGATGCCGGTGTCCTCGACGGTGAAGCGCAGCCGCACGCCCTCGGCGTCCTCATCGATGCGCTCGACGGTGAGCCCGACCTGCCCCTTGCGGGTGAACTTGATGGCGTTGGAGAGCAGGTTGCTCAGGACCTGGCCCAGGCGCAGGGCGTCGCCGGTCAGGGATGAGGGGACGCTCGGCTCCACCCGCAGGAACAGCTCCAGGCCCTTTTTGCCGGCCGTCTCGCCGAACAGGGTCGCCATCTGATCGGTGAGCTCGTGGAGGTCGAACGGGTGCGGGTCGAGGGTGAGCTTGTCCGCCTCGATCTTGGAGTAGTCGAGGATGTCGTTGATGATCCCCAGCAGCATCCGCGAGGCGTTGTGCATCTTCTCCGCGTAGCTGCGCTGGGTGGGCGCGAGATCGGTGTCAAGCAGCAGCTGTCCCAGGCCGATGACGGCGTTCATCGGCGTGCGGATCTCGTGGCTCATGTTGGCCAGGAAGTCGCTCTTGGCCCGGTTCGCGCTCTCCGCCTGCTCCTTGGCCCGGCGCAGGGTCCGTTCCACCGCCTTGCGCTCGGAGATATCCTGGATGACCGACCAGATCACCGTCCGCCCGGTCTGCGGGTCCGTCATGCGGAACCCGTTGAGCAAAACCGGGAAGCGATGCCCGTCGCGGTGGATGAACTCCTTCTCGTACGGCCCATAGTAACCGGTGCCCTCCATAGCCCGGAGTTGCTCCAGCTCTTGCTCTTCGTACTCGCTCGGGGTCAGGTCCCAGTAAGTGAGCCCGGCGAAAGCCTCGCGGGTATAGCCCGCCGATTCGGGCAGCTTGGCGTTGAAGTCGACGAAGGCACCGGTCTCGAAGTCGTTCATCGCCAGCCCCACCGGCGCGAGTTCGAACAGGCCGCGGAAGCGGGCCTCCTGCGCCGCCAGGGCCTCACGGGCCTGGACCCGGTCGGTGATGTCCTCGTTGATCCCCACCACGCGCCGGACCCGGCCCTGTTTGTCGCGGACCGAATGGCCCACGGCGCGGATGTGCCGTACGGTCCCGTCGTCGGGGCGCTCAAAGCGGAATTCTGCCTCGCACGGCTCCTGGGTCCGCAGGGTGCGTTCGACCAGGTCCCGGGTGATCGCCTGACTCTCCGTCGGGAGCAGGGCGCGCCAGCCCGCCAGGCGGTGTTGGAAAACGGTGGGGTCGAAGCCGAAGATGCGGGTCGAGCCGGTATCCCACTCCAGCTGCTCGGTCTCCAGATCCAGTTCCCAAGCGCCGATCCGGGCCGCCGTGGTGGCCAGGCGCAGCCGCTCGTTGAGCCGCCGCTCGTTGCGTTGGGCCTGGCGCTCGGCGGTGATATCGCGCCCGGTGCCCCGGAAGCCGATCAGCGCCCCGTGGTCGTCGAAGATCGGCAGCCCGCTGACCCGCTGCCAGATCCGGGTGCCGTCCGGGTGCAGCGACTCATGTTCCAGGCCCTGCCAGGGGGCCCCGGTCTCGGCCCGCTCGGCGAGCATCGCCTGGATTCGCTGAGCCTCTTCGGCGGGCATGAAATCGACCGGGGAGCGACCGATGATCTCCGCCACCGGTCGGCCGAGAACCGGCTCGATCTGGGCGGTCACCATCTGGTAGATCCCGTTGCGGTCGATCTCCCAGATGTACTCGCCGGCCGCGTTGACCACATCGAGAAAGCGCTGCTCGCTGGCCCGCAGGGCCCGGATGGTCTCCTTGCGCTCGGTGATGTCCCGGAAGACGGCGAGCAGCCGGGGGTGTCCGCCAAAATCGATCTGCGAGACCGTGATCTGGACATCGATCAGCGTTCCGTCGCGGCGGCGGTGCTGGCTCTCGAAGTCGTCGCGCCCGTGGCGCCGGATCCGTTCAACGTGCGCGGCGATCTCCTCCGGGGTTTCGACGGCCTCGAAATCGGGGATGGTCAGACCGCATAGCGCCTCCACCGGGTAGCCGAGGTGCTCGGCCGCGGCCGGGTTGCCCTCGAGCACGCGGCCGGTGCCCGGATCGATGAGCAGGGTGGCGTCGGGGAGGTGGGCGAACAGGGTCTGCCACTCGCCGCACCGGCCGGTTGTGCTACCGGGGTTTGCCTCAGCGCCTGTCATGCTGTCACCCCCGAAGCTGCGGTGCCGTGCGTCCCTCCGCCGTACCCTTGTCGGAAGAGGGGTTAAGGGCAGATTAACACAGCGTCCGACGCGGTGCGTCGCAGGGTGTGGGCGGGGCTGCGGCGCCTGCTCAGGGGGCCGGCGCCTGGTGGGTCCGGTTCCGGCCGGCCTGCTTGGCCGCGTAGAGCGCCCGGTCCGCGGCCTGCTGAAGCTGCTCGGCGCTGGCGGTCCCGTCGCCGGCGTTATGGGTGGCCACGCCCACGCTCAGGGTCACGATTCCGGTGGTGGTGTGGCCGTGGGTTAGCTGGAGTGCAGCCACCGCGGTGCGGAATCGTTCGGCCATCCGCCAGGCATCGGCTTTGTCGGTGTAGGGCAGCAGGGCGATGAACTCCTCGCCGCCGTAGCGGGCCACCAGATCGGTGGTTCGCCCCGGTACGCCGGCCAGGGCACGGGCGACGCGGCGCAAGCAGTCGTCACCGGCGCCGTGGCCGTAGTGGTCGTTGAACGGCTTGAAGTGGTCGATGTCCATCATGACCACTGACAGCGGCGTACCGCCGCGCTGGGAGCGCGTCCACTCCTCCCCGAGGCGCTGGTCCAGCACCCGGCGATTGGGCAGGTCGGTCAGCCCGTCGCGCTGCGAGAGCCGCTCCAGCGCGTCGGTCTTGCGCTTGAGCTCGACGTGGTTGCGCACGCGGGTGCGGGTGATCCGCGGGCTGAACGGCTTGATGATGTAGTCCACGGCGCCGAGTTCCAGCCCGCGCTCTTCATCCGCGGCGCTGTCCCGGCCGGTGACGAAGATCACCGGGATGCCCTGGGTGCGCGGGTCGGCCTTGAGTCTGCGGCAGACCTCGTAGCCGTCGGGCTCGGGCATGACCACGTCGAGCAGGATCAGATCCGGCTGCGGATCCGCGGCGGCGATCGCCAGCGCCTTCTCGCCGGCTGCCGTGACCCGGATGCGGTAGTCGTCCTTGAGCAGGTGGGCCAGCGCCTGGATGTTGGTCGGCTCGTCGTCGACGATGAGGATGGTCGGCGGCGTGCCGTCATGTTCGGGCGCCGTGGGGTGTTCTTCCTTCTCCATAGAACGGCATTATGCAGCCTATCGGCGACCCCGAACAGGCACGGCGGAAGCCGCGCTTTTCGAGGATCTGCGCCGGGGCCGCCTGGGTGAGCGGGTCCGTCTTGAGCAGGAGCGGATCGCCTTCGGGTGGGTCCGGGGGCGGCTGCGCCAGCTGTGAGCACCGCCACGGGCCTCGCCGCGATGCGGTTGTGTTGGTAGGGTTGGGCGGTTCGAGGCGAGATCCCGCAGCCACGGAGCCGACCCGTCACCATGGAGCAGCAGCCGGCCGCCACGCCTGCCGAAGGCGCCCTGGACAAGGCCTACCGAACCCTGGTCAACGAGGAGGACGCCCGCGTCTGCCGCGATATCAGCGCGGACGCCTGCCGGGTCGTCCCGGGCAACTTCTTCCTGCAGATCGCCGCGCAGTTCTTCACCAAGCTCGGCGATGCCATCGCCAACCCCAAGACGGTCCTCGCCTGGGTGCTCAGCGCGCTGTCCGCGCCGGGGCTCTTCACGGCCTTCCTGGTGCCGGTGCGCGAGTCCGGCTCGCTGCTGCCGCAGCTGCTGATCGCCAGCTTCGTCCGGCGCCGGGCGGTGCGCAAGTGGACCTACGTGCTCGGCAACCTCCTGCAGGGCGGGGCGGTGCTGGCCATGGCCGGGGTTGCGCTGACCCTCGAGGGGGCGGCCGCCGGTGCCGGCATCATCGCCGCGCTGGTGCTCTTCAGCCTGGCCCGGGGCCTCTGTTCGGTGGCCTCCAAGGACGTCCTCGGCAAGACCGTGCCCAAGACCCGGCGCGGCCAGGTCAACGGCTGGTCCGCGGCCGCCGCCGGACTGGTGACCGTGGGCGTCGGCCTGGCGCTGTGGCTGGGCATGGGCGAGGCCGGGGGAGCCGTTTTCTACGCCCTGCTGCTCGCCGGTGCCGCGGCGCTGTGGGTACTCGGCGCCGGGTTCTACGCCGCCATCCGCGAGGAGCCCGGCGAGACCGCGGGCGGCGCCAACGCCATCCGCGAGGCGGTGGATCGGCTCAGTCTCCTCGCCGAGGATCCGCCGTTCCGGCGTTTCGTCCTGGCCCGCGCGCTGCTGCTCTGCTCGGCGCTGACCGCCCCGTTCATCGTCATGCTCGCCTACGAGCAGACCGGGGCGGCCGCCCTGGCGCTGGGGCTGTTCGTCATCGCCGACGGCCTGGCGGATCTGCTCTCCGCGCCGTTCTGGGGGCGCTTTGCGGATGCCTCCAGCCGCCGGGTGATGATCCGCGCCGGGCTGGCCGCTGCGCTGGTGGGCATCGCGCTGGTGGCGCTTGTCCATCTGTTGCCGGGGGTCGCCGGCCACGCTGCCGTCTACCCCGTCTTCTTCTTCCTCCTCGCCGTGGCCCACGCCGGGGTGCGCATGGGCCGCAAGACCTACGTGGTCGATCTGGCCGGCGGCAACAAGCGCACCGACTACGTCGCCGTCAGCAACACCGTCATCGGCGTGGTCCTGCTGCTCACCGGTCTGATCGGGGCCCTGACCGCGGTCATGCCGATCACCGGCGTGATCCTCATCCTCTCGGCCATGGGCCTGGCCGGCGCCTGGCTTTCCGCCCGGCTGCCGGAGGTCACCGAGGAGGCAGCAACCGGATAGGCCGGGGCGCCGGGATTGCCACCGGACCGCGCAGCGGAGAGCATCCATGCTGATCAAGTCGCTCAAGATCCTCCATACCCTCGGGGCCATCGGCTTCACCGGGGCCGTGGCCGTGCACCTGATCCTGCTCGGCCTGGCCCCGGAGCCGACGGCCATCGAGGAGTACGCCGTCATCCGCGGCAGCATCGCCGCCATCGGCAATTGGCTGCTGTTGCCCTCGCTGGCGCTGGTCTTCCTCTCCGGGCTGATGAGCATGGCCCTCTACACTGGCTTCCGGCAGGCCGGCTGGGTGTGGATCAAGGGTATCCTCAGCTTCAGCATCTTCTCGGCCACCCTGGCCTTCATCCACGGCAATGCGGTGCAGGTCGCCGCGGCGGCCGATGCGGCCGCCGCTGGTCGCATCGGCGTCGACGAGATCCCGCGCAACGTCCACAACGAGCCGCTGGTGCTCTGGGTGGTGCTGATCATCTGCATCGCCAATGTGGTCCTCGGCGTGTGGCGACCGCGCCGGCTGCCGGGCGTAATGCAGCTGGGGAATCGTTAGGGCTGCCGGCGTGATGCTCGCATCGCCGGGGCGTGCAGTGACGACGAGGTGAGCCATGTATTCCGATTGGCGGCCGGAAAGGAGTGTCTCGTGCCCCTACTGCGGTGAGCCATTCCAGCTGCTCCTCGACACCGATGGAGAGGACACGGATTACGTGGAGGACTGTCCGGTCTGCTGCGCACCGATCCAGGTGGCGGTGCGCTGGTCGATAGGGGGCGACGAGCCGGAGGTGGTCCTGCGTCGGGATGACGACTAAGCGCTGGTGCTAGCGGACCCGTTTATTGCGCGATGCGCTCAACCTGCTCCATCAACTCGGTTAGATCACTGAGGAAGGTGCGCTGCATGTGGCGCGGGCCGATGCCCGGTGGTACCCAGAAGTCGGGCCGGATGTGGCTGTCGACGGTGATGCGGGTCGCCTCGCCGTCGGCCTCGAGCAGCCACTCGGTCACGCCGCGGCGCAGATCGCTGTGTTCCGGCAGGATGCGCGCCCGGATGCGTTCCGGTGGTTCCTCCTCCATGGCCTCGACGCGGCGCACCCGGCGGCAGATCAGCACCAGACACCCCTCGGTGACGGTGGCCACCAGGACGGCCTCGCCGGCGCCGTCCGGTACGATCCGGCTCTCCAGCAGGCCGGGAGAGAGTTCGGAGAGTCGCTCGTAGTCGGTGAGCACCGCCCAGACCGCCTCGCGCGGGGCGTCGATCCGGGCGACGACGCGCAGCTGGTAGTCGGGACGCGCGACCTGGAAATCCCGCTCAAGGATCTCCACGGCGCCGGCCGGGGGGTGGACGGCGCCGATCAGGACCACCAGGGCGATGGCGAATAGTCCACGGCGCATACCGTCACTCTAGTCGCGCGGCGCCGCCCTGGCGAGCGCCGCCCGCGGCACACGGGCTCCCCCTTGTGCCGGTCGGGCAGGCAGGCTGCCCGGAAACTGGTACCGTGGCGCGCCAAAAGGGGAGAGAGCATGGACTGGAGCGGCGGTTACGTCTCGGATATCAACTACATCAGCGGCTTCTACCGCGAGCTCGCGCCGACGTACCTGAGCTTCGTGGCCCGGCTCCAGGGCGAGCCGGCGCCGGATCCAGCCCGGCCGTTCCGCTATGCGGAGCTCGGCTGTGGCCAGGGGCTGGGCACCAACCTGCTCGCCGCCACCAACCCCCACGCCGAGTTCATTGGCATCGATTTCCTGCCCGGGCAGATCGCCAACGCCCGGGACCAGGCCGCGGCGGCCGGGCTGGAGAACGTCACCTTCCACGAGGCGAGCTTCGCCGAGGCGGCGCAGTGGCCCGACACCGCGCTGGCCCCCTTCGACTACATCACCCTGCACGGGATCTACGCCTGGGTCAGCCCGGCCAACCGGGAGGCCATCGTGCGTTTTCTCGAGCGCTGGCTGAAACCCGGCGGCCTGGTCTACATCAGCTACAACGCGATGCCCGGCTGGGCCGGGTTGCTGCCCTTCCAGCGACTGCTGCGTGAGCACGCCGCCCGCCATCCGGGGCGCAGCGACCGGCAGGTCGAGTCCGGCCTGGCCTTCATGCAGGAGCTGCGCGATGCCGGGCTTGCCTACTTCGATCGCCATCCGGCGGCGCCGGCCAAGCTCGACGGGCTCGGCGACACCGCCCGGGAGGCTACCTACCTCGCCCACGAGTATCTGAATACCGCCGCTCAGCCGCTCTATTTCAACGACCTGGTCGCCGATCTGGCGCCGGCCCGCCTGGATTACGTCGGCTCCGCCGATCTGGTGGAGAACTACGACGCCCTGAGCCTCCCCGAGGCGGCACGCGCGGCCCTGGAGGACGTCGCCGATCCCCACTACCGCGAGCTGCTGCGCGACTACGCGGTGAACCGGGTATTCCGCCGGGACGTCTTCATCAAGGGCAGCCGCCGTGGCACGCCGGCGCAGCAGGACGCCGCCGTGCTCCAGACCGCGGTGGCGCCGCTGCTCACCCGCGCCGAGATGACCCCGGTCTTCCACACCCACCTCGGCGAGCTGACCGGGCAGGCGCGGATCTACCAGCCGCTGATGGATCGCATCGCCCGCGGTCCGACCACCCTCGGCGACCTGCGCCAGGCCACCGGGGTCGAGCTGCCGGCGCTGATCCAGGCGTGCGCCGTGCTGGTCGCCACCGGACAGGCCCACCCGGCGCAGCCACCGGCTGATCCCGGGCCCGCGGGGCGGTTGGCCGAGCTGCTCGCCGAGCGCATCCTCGAGGATGAAGCCCACGGCCATCTGCCCGCGCCGGCCATCGGCAGCGCCGTGGCCGCCTCGGACACCGAGATCGTCGCCCTGGCGGCGCTGCGCCAGGGGGCCCCGCAGCGTGCGGAGCGGCTGGCCGAGGCCGTCTGGTCGCGTTTTCGTCCAGTGGGTCGGCGCATGGTGCGCGATGGCCAGGTGTTGGAAGGCGAGCGGGCCAACCTGCGCGAGCTCCAGGAGCGCGCCCGGGGGGTCCTGCGCGAGCGCCTGCCGGTCTGGCAGGGCCTGGGGCTGATCGACGCCGGAAGCGACCGGCGCGGCGACTGAGGCGGCCGCGACACGGTGTCGCGCAGCCACACGAAACGCAAGGCAATGGTATGGTGCATCGGAGTTGAAACCGGTGGGCGGCAGCGCTGGCAGGGACTGTCATGAACGGATCGGAGCAGACCGAGGCGCAGCGGCTCTACGCCCGCATGTTCGCCGACAATACCGCGGTCAAACTGCTCATCGACCCGGAATCCGGGGCCATCCTCGACGCCAACCCCAGTGCCGTGCGCTTCTACGGGTACCCCCGGGCGGAGCTCTGCGGCATGCGCATCCAGGACATCAATACCCTCGATGATGCGCAGGTGCACGCCGAGATGGCCCGGGCACGGGCCGAGCAGCGTCGCTACTTCCGCTTCCAGCACCGCGTGCAGGGTGGCGAGGTCCGCGACGTCGAGGTCTACAGCGGGCCGCTGGAGCTCGGCGGCCGGCAGTACCTCTACTCCATCGTCCACGACATCAGCGAGCATGTGCGCCTGCAGGGCGAGCGCGACCGGCTGCTCGAGGCCATCAATGAGGGCGTCTGCGGGCTCGACCGGGCCGGGCGCTTCACCTTCCTCAATCCCGCGGCCCGGCAGCTGCTCGGCTTTCCCTCGGAGGAGGCAGCCCTCGGCCGGGACGCCCACGCACTGACCCACCACAGCCACCCGGACGGCAGCCCGTACCCCGCGCAGGCGTGCCCGATCTTCCGGGTGATTCGCACCGGCGAACCCCTGGAGGCGTGGCAGGACTACTTCTGGCGGATGGACGGCCGCGGTTTCGACGTGCTCGTCTACGCCGCGCCCCTGCGCGACGAGGACGATGGGATCACCGGCGCGGTGATCTCCTTCCAGGACATCAGCCGGCGCAAGCGCCTCCAGCGCGAGCGCGACCAGATGCTGGAGATTCTCGATTACCATCCCCATCTGATCCAGCGTTTTCTGCCGGATACCACGCTGCTCTACGCCAACCGCATGGTGGCGGAATTGTTCGGAGTGCCGGCGCCAGAGATGGATGGTCGGCGCTGGATCGAATGGCTGGCGCCGGAGCAGCGCGAGCAGCTCGAGGCCTTCCTGTGCCGTTTCAACCGCTCCGAGCCGGTGGGTACCTTGGAGCTGCCGGTTACCGCCGCCACCGGCGAGCAGCGCTGGGTGCAGTGGACCTGCCAGGCCTTCTTCGACGAGGACGGCCTGATCAGCCACTTCCAGGCCGTGGGCATCGACAACACCGAACGGGTCGCGGCCGAGCGGGCCCGCGCCCAGGCCGACCGCGACCGCCAGACCTTCCTCGCCGCGGTCAGCCACGACCTGCGCACGCCGCTCAACGCCATCTACGGCTTCACCGACCTGCTCCAGGCCACCGAGCTGACCGGGCAGCAGCGCGAGTACCTCGACCTGTGCCGCAGCGCCAGCGAGAAGCTGCTGGCGCTGATCGACACGCTGATGGATCTCTCGCGGATGGAGTCGGGGCGGTTGACCCTGCGCGACGAGCCCTTCGAGCTTGCCGAGGTGATCGAGCGGCAGGTGGCGGTCCTGCGCGCCGTCGCCGAGGAGGCCGGGCTGGCGCTTCGCGTCCGCGAGGCGCCGGGTACCCCGCAGTGGGTGCGCGGCGACGCCACCCGCTTCGGGCAGGTCGTGCACAACCTGGTCAGCAACGCCATCCAGTTCACCGAGCGCGGCGAGGTGGTGCTGGAGGTTGCGCCGGAGGGGACCGGACGGCTCTACGTCGCCGTCCACGATACCGGCGTGGGCATCGCCCCCGAGGATCGCGAGCACATCTTCAAGGCGTTCGCCCAGGGCAACCCGTCCTTCCGGCGCCAGCCCGGCAACGGCCTGGGCCTGCGCATCTGCCACGAGTTGGTGCGACTGATGGACGGGCGCCTGGCGGTGGCCAGCGAGCCGGGGCAGGGGTCCACGTTCTCCTTCACGGCGCGGCTGCCCCGCGCGGAGCCACCCCGCGCCGAAGGCCCCGGCGCAGCGGTCTCCGGGCAGGCCGCCGGCCTGCGCGTGCTGGTCGCCGAGGACGACGCCACCAACGCCCTGCTCATCCAGGCGCAGCTGGAGCTGGCCGGCGTCCATCCGACGCTGGTGGAGGATGGCCGCCAGGCGGTGGCCGCCTGGCGGGAGCAGGACTGGGACCTGGTGCTCATGGACGTGCAGATGCCCGGGCTCAACGGACCCGATGCGGTGCGGGCCATCCGCGCCGAGGAGGCCGAGCAAGCCTGTGCGCGCACCCCCATCGTCGCCCTGAGCGCCCACGCCGTGGACCAGGTCCGCGAGGAGTGTCTGGCCGCCGGCTGTGACGACTACCTGACCAAGCCGGTGGACCGGCAACGGCTGGCGGCCCTGCTGTCGGGGATCGCCGGCGACGGCTGACCCCGGCGCCGCGCGTTATCCTTGGCGGCAGGGGAGGCGGGGCCGAGGAGCAGCCATGTACTACGAGACCTACCGCGAGCCCGACGGGCGCTGGGCCTTCGAGCTCTTCCACCAGGACGGCACCCGGATCGCCCACGGCAGCGGCTACGAGCAGCAGCGCCAGGCCGAGGCCCACGCCGAGGAGCTGATGCGCCGGACCTACGAGCAGCAGTCCATGGGGCTGCCCTGGTAGGTCACCGGGCGTGGCGGTCAGCCGCCGCGGATGGCCAGAAAACCGCCGACCACCAACGGCAGGGTGGCCACCGCGGTGACGGTCTGCACGGTGAGGATCGAGGCCATCAGCGGGGCGTCGCCGCCGAGCTGGCGGGCGAGGATGTAGCACGACGCCGAGGCCGGTACCCCGGCGAAGAGCACGAGCACCGCCCCGGTGGTCGCGTCCAGGCCGGCGGCCAGGACTACGGCGCCGACACCGGCAGGCAGGAGCAGGAGCTTGATGGCCGATGATGCGATCAGCAGCCGCGGATGGCGTCCGATCTGCCCCCAGTACAGCCCGGCGCCCACCGCCATCAGGCCCAGCGGCAGCGCGGCCTGGCCCAGCGCATCGAGGAAGGCGGCCAGCGGTGCCGGCAAGCCCACCGGCAGCAGGCTGAGTGCGACGCCGAGCAGACAGGCGAGGATTAACGGGTTGCGCGCCAGGCTCGCCCAGAAGCCGGGTGCCTGACGTCCGGTGCGCCGGCCGTAGCGGATCAGGGCCGCCACCGCCAGCAGGTTCACCAGGGGGACGAGGACCGCCAGGCTGATCGCCGCCAGGGTCACCCCCTCGGTGCCGAACAGTGCCGCCGCCGTGGCCAGTCCCACGTAGGTGTTGGGCCGGAAGGTGCCCTGCAGCGCCGAGGTGAACCCGGGGCCGTCCGGCTCCAGCAGCGGCCGGGCGAGAAGCAGCAGGGCGCCGGCGACCGCCACGCCGCCGGCGAGGATGGCCACTACGGGCAGTAGTGGCATCTCGCGCAGCGGTGCCTCGGCCAGTCGTACCACCAGCAGCGCCGGCAGGGCGAAGTAGTAGGTCAGCCGCTCCGCCCCGTCCCAGAACAGGGGCGGAACGACCTCCTGACGGCGCAGCACGTGGCCCAGGGCGATGAGTCCGAAGACCGCCGCCAGGGCGCTGGCCAGGGCGCCCGCCAAGCCGGCCTAGCCGCCCTGGCTCGGCACCAGCGGCTGCCGTGAGGCGAAGCGGTACTGCCAGGCCATCAGCACCGCGCCTACCGCGATCCCGGCCAGGTCGCTGTAGATCCCGCCGTAGATCATCGAGATGGCACCGGCGAGCAGCACGCCGCGCAGCAGCCACGAGACGTGGCCGAACAGCCAGCCCTGCACCGCGGCGGCCAGCAGGAAGATGCCCACCGAGGCGGTCACGCCCACCCGGGCGATCTCCGTCCAGGTCCCTTCACCGAGCATGGCCGGGCTGTAGAAGAACATGAACGGCACGATGAACGCCGCCAGCCCGATCTTGAACGCCGTCACCGAGGTGCGCAGCGGATCGGTGCCGGCAATGCCGGCGGCGGCGTAGGCGGCCAGCGCCACCGGCGGGGTGATCGCCGAGATGACTGCGTAGTAGAAGACGAAGAAGTGGGCGATCAGCGGCTCCACGCCGAGCTGCTGCAGCCCGGGCGCCACCACCGAGGCGGCCACGGCGTAGGCGGCGGTCGTCGGCATGCCCATCCCCAGCATGATGGAGATGCACATGGCGAAGAACATCGCCAGCAGCATGGAGGCGTCCGCCACCCCCAGCAGCATGGACGAGAAGCGCGTACCCACGCCGGTGAGGCTGATCACGCCGACGATGATGCCGGCGCAGGCGCACACCGCCACCAGCGGGATGACCATGCGCCCGCCCATCTCCAGGGCGCGGAGGATGCGGCGGATGCCCATCGCCTCCGGGGTCAGCCAGCTGACCACCACCGCCGAGATCATCGCTACGGTGCCGGCCCGGATCACCGAGTAGCCCTGGAAGAGGGTGAAGATCAGCACCAGGATGGGGATGAACAGGTAGACCTGCCGCAGCATCCGCCCCAGCCCGGGCAGCTGCGCCCGCGGCAGCCCGCGCATGCCCATCTTGGCCGCCTCGTTGTCGACCATGAAGTAGACCGACAGGAAGTAGAGGGCGGCCGGCAGGATGGCGGCGGCGATGATCTCCACGTAGGGGATGCCGGTGATCTCCGCCATGATGAAGGCGCCGGCGCCCATGATCGGCGGCACCAGCTGCCCGCCGGTGGAGGCGGTCGCCTCGATGGCACCGGCGCTCTTGGCCGGGTAGCCGACCTTGCGCATCAGCGGGATGGTCAGGCTGCCGGTGGCCACCACGTTGCCGGCGGAGGTGCCGTTGATCATCCCCATCAGCCCGGAGGCGAAGATCGACACCTTGGCCGGGCCGCCGCGGGCCCAGCCGGCCACGGCGAAGGCGAAGTTGACGAAGTAATCGCCGACCCGGGAGACCTGCAGGAAGGCGGCGAAGGTGATGAACAGGATGATGTACGTCGAGGAGACCGCGGTTGTCGGGCCGAGGATCCCGCTGTCGGTGTAGAGGTAGGTGAAGAAGCGGGTGAAGGAGTAGCCGCGGTGCTCCAGGAAGCCGGGCAGCCACGGCCCGACGAAGGAGTAGACGAGGAAGATGGCGGTGATGATCACCAGCGCCAGGCCGGCGATGCGTCGGGTCAGCTCCAGGATCAGCAGCACGCCGGCGGCCGAGATCCACAGCTCCTGGGCCCCGGCAAAGGGGGTTCCGGCCGCTAGCTGCCAGCGGGTTAGCGCCAGGATGATGTAGGTACCGACCATCAGCGCGCCGAAGCCGAGGATCCAGTCCGGCCAGTGGACACGGTTGTCCGGACTGCGCAGGAACCAGCCGGCCAGGGTGGCGACGGCCACGCTGGCGAACAGGGTGTAGCCGAACTGCTGGGCCAGCCACGGCGGGAGCTGGGTGGAGGACATGCCATCCACCTGCAGCAGGTAGGCGATGTAGCCGAGTGCGCCCAGGGCCCATAGCATCAGGGCGGTACTGGCTAGCATCACCAGCCACTGGAGCATCCCGGTGGGCGCGGCCGGCGCGTCGCGGTCCAGGGTCCGCGCCGAGGTCAGCGCAAAGCCGATGAACAGGCCGCCGGCGATGTGCAGGATCCGGAAGGTCCAGGTCTCCAGCGGGATCACGTTCAGGGTGAAGATGTGGAATGCGGTATAGAGCGCGCACGCCCAGAAGAACAGCTGCTTCTGCCAGCCGGTGAGGGCGCGCTCGTTGCTGCCGAGGGGAATCTCCGTTTCGCCCTGGGTCTCGATCGTTGGCTCCGGATTCGTGGATCGATCGCTCATCGATGGGGATGCCTCGGCCTCGGTGATACCGGTGCGGGACCTGCTACCGGGCAGGCCCCCTGACACAGCCCGCCCCCGGTCGCACGGATGCGGCTCGGGGGCGGGGGATCAATGGGCTGTCCCGCTCGGGGTCAGCCGCGCAGGTCCTCGGGGATCTCGTAGCCGTTCTCCTCGAACCAGCGCACGGCGCCCGGGTGCCAGGGCATCCAGTCGTTGTACTGGTGGTTCTCCGGCAGGGTCTCGCGCGAGGCCCGGTGGATGTCCATCATCCGGTCGTGGTTCTCCATGACCGCCCGGGTGACCTCGTAGACCAGCGACTCGGGCATGTCCTGGTGGGTGATGGCGAAGTTCCAGATGGAGATCGCCGGGATGTCCGCGTCCAGGGAGCTGTAGAGGTCCGCCTCGATGTCCGCCGGGGAGAGCGCCGGGAATGCCTCGAGCAGCTGCTCCTGCTGCGCCTCGGTGACCGAGAAGATGTTGGCGTCGATCTCCGCCTCGAGCTGCGAGAAGGCCGAGATCGGGGTGCCGGCCGCGAAGGCGAAGGCGTCGATCAGGCCGTCCTGCAGCTGGCCGGCCAGATCCGAGGCGCCGCCGTTGCGGACGCGCACATCGATGCCGAGCTCATCGAAGAACTGCGGGAAGTACATATCCGCAGTGCCGCCGGAGGGGCCGACCCCGACACGCTTGCCCTCCAGATCCTCCATGGAGGTGAGTTCGTCGCCCTCGCGGGTGATGATGTGGAAGGTGGTCTGGTACATGGGGAAGACCGCGCGGATGTTGCGGTGCTCCATGCCCGGAGCCAGCTCGCTCTCGCCGTCCCAGGCGGCGCGGGCCGGTCCCATGGTGACCAGGCCGAACTCGTGGTCGCCGGTCTCGACCAGGGTGGCGTTCTGCACCGGCCCGCCGGTGACCTCGCCGCCGGCGCGGATGTCGAGCATCCCGGCGACCATGTCGGCCCAGCCGCTGCCGTAGATGTAGTAGGTGCCGCCCTGGCTGGCGGTGCCCACGGTGAAGCTGCGGGGCCAGTCGTCGCGGTCGGCCAGTGCCGGTGCCGACAGGGCCAGCGCCGAGGTGGCGCAGATGGCGAGTTGCCAGGTTTTCATTCTCATTCTGTTTGCTCCTCCTCCAGAGCCCGGGGAAGCCCTTTGGCGGGCGTTTCGGTGGTTGGCATAACCCGCACCCGTGACCGGGGCGCAGTGCGCTTTATCGCAGGGGGCACCGCTATTGTCAATTCCCAATCCGCCGTGCGGCGACCGGCGCGCCCCCGGTGAGCGGGGTGGTCAGTGAGTGGCCGGCCGCTGCGGAGCCGCATCACGCCAGGGGCTGCGGTGTTTCTCCGCAGGGTTTTCCACAGGTTTTGTGAACAAGCCCATCCCGGTCTATCTTGCCGGGGAGGACCGGCAACCAGAACCAGAAAGGAGGAGACCGGTATGGCCGACGATGATCAGAACCGCAAGGAGCAGCATGTCGAGGACATGAAGGCGCGCCTGTCCGAGTGGCAGGAGCAGATCGACCGCGTCCGTGCCCAGGCCGAGGAGGCCGGCGAGGAGATGCGCGAGCGCTATCAGGAGCAGCTCCAGGAGCTGGAGGAGAAGTACGAGGAAGGCAAGCAGCGCCTGCGCGAGATGCAGGACGCCAGCGAGGAGGCCTTCCGCGACATGCGCGAGGGCTCGGAGAGCGCGTGGGAGGCGATGACGCGGGCCTTCCGCGATGCGCTGAACCGTTTCCGCTCCTGATGACCCTGCCCGGGCGGGCCCGGTGGCCCGCCCGCACTGCTCCCGCTCACCCCCGCCCCCCAGGTAAACTGGCGCCATGCCAGACTCCGACATCACCGACGCCATCGCCACGGCCTACCGCCGCGTCCGGGACGAGATGCCCGGCTTCCGCGAGCGGGCCGCGCAGAAACGCATGATCTGGGAGGTGGCCAAGGCCCTCGCAGGGGAGCAGGACCACCGCCTGCTTGCCATCGAGGCGCCCACCGGCACCGGCAAGAGCCTCAGCTACCTGCTCGGCGGGGTCCCGGCGGCGCGCAGCCGCGGGCTGCCGCTGGTCATCGCCACGGCCACCGTGGGGCTGCAGGAGCAGATCCTGCACCAGGATCTGCCCAAGCTGGCCCGCTACGCCGGCATCGAGGTGGATGCCACGGTGGCCAAGGGGCGTGGTCGTTACCTGTGCCCGCGCAACCTGGGTGAGCTGGTCGGGCAGTCGGCCAGTGTCGAGGCCGGGGCGCAGCAGGCGTTGGCCGCCGACATCCTGGGCAGCGCCCGCTGGCCGCGCCCGCCTCAGCCGGGCGAGCCCGAGCAGCTGGAGTCCATGGCCGAGGCCCTAACCGAGGGGCGCTGGGGCGGTGACCTGGACGAGTGGGCCGACGGCGTGGCCGACGACCTGCGCCCGATGGTCACCTCCACCAGTCACTCCTGCTCAGGACGGCGGTGTGCCCACTTTGAGGGATGTCCCGTCTACGCCGCCCGCGACCGGGTGTCCCGCGCCGAGGTGGTGATCACCAACCACGACCTGCTGCTCGCCGACCTGCAGCTCGGCGAGGAGGAGGGCGGGGTCCTGCTGCCAGCGCCCGAGCAGGCGCTTTACGTCATCGACGAGGGCCACCACCTGGCCGCCAAGGCGGTGCAGCGCTTCGCTGCCAGTGCCCGCGTCCAGGCGGCGCGGACGTGGCTGGAGGAGGGCGAAGGCGTTGCTACGGACACCGCGGCGGTGCTACCGGACGATGCGGTCGGCGAGCCGCCGGACGCCGAGGCGCAACGGCTGCAGGAGCGTCTGGGCGAGGTAGCCACCGCGCTGCAGGAGGCGGATACCTTCCTGCAGCACAACTACCGGGCCGATGCCGAGGGTGAACGCTGGCGTTTCCGCGCCGGTCATGCCCCCGAGCCGGTGCGTGAGCTGGCCGGGCGCGTGGCCGGCCCGGCGCGGGGGCTGCACGACGCCCTGCAGGGGTTCTCGGACCGGGTTTACGCCGCCCTGGAGGCGCAGCGGGGCGACACCCAGGAGCTGGAGCGCCAGCTGCCGCGGCTTGGCTTCCTGCGTGAGCGGGCGGCGAACCTGGCCACCACCTGGGAGCTCCTCGCCGAGCAGGACAGTGCCGGAACGCCGCCGGTGGCCCGCTGGGTGGAACGCCAGGCGGAGTCCGACGGTGCCGTGGACCATCGGGTCTCGGTCTCGCCGGTCTCGGTGGCCGGCGAGCTCGCCCGGCGCCTGTGGGACCGGTGCGCCGGTGCGGTGATCACCAGCGCCACGCTGACTGCCCTGGGGCGCTTCGATCATCTGCGCAGTGACCTGGGCCTGCCCGACGGGGAGGCCATCCGCCAGGGCTGCCTGCCGTCGCCCTTCGACTACAGCCGATCCCTGCTGCACGTGCCGGCGCTGCGCAGCGATCCGCGCGACGCCGAGGCGCACCTGGCCGAGGTCTGCCAGTGGCTGCCCGAGCTCCTCGACCCCTACGAGGCGGCGCTGGTGCTGTTCACCAGCCGTCAGCGCATGGAGCGGGTGGCCCAGGCGCTGCCCGAGGGCCTGCGGGAGCGGCTGCAGTGCCAGGGTGAGCGCTCCCGCGAGGCGATGCTCCAGCGCCACCGCGAGGCCGTGGATGCCGGGCAGGGCAGTATCCTCTTCGGACTGGCGGGTATGGCCGAGGGGGTGGATCTGCCCGGGCGCTACTGCGATCATGTGGTCATCGAGCGCATCCCCTTCGGGGTGCCCACCGAACCGGTGACCGCCACCCTCAGCGAGTGGCTGGAGGATCAGCAGCGCTCCTCGTTCCATACCCTGAGCCTGCCGCGGGCATCGCTGCGCCTGACCCAGGCCTGCGGACGGCTGGTCCGCTCCGAGGATGACCGCGGGCGGATCACCATCCTCGACCGGCGGGTGGTGACCCAGCGCTACGGCCGCCAACTCCTCGACGCCCTGCCGCCGTTCCGGCGCCGTCTCGACTAAGGCAGGCATCCCGCAACGAAAAAGGCCGCCGATCCGGTGGATCGGCGGCCCGTTGCCGTGGGGATGGCGGAACGATCCCCTTGGGGTTACTGCTTCTCGATGACCGTGGTCAGCTCCACGCCGAGGGCCACCGGCAGCAGGAAGTAGACGAACACCGTGGTCAGCACGATGGTGACCAGGTTCAGCAGCAGCCCGGCGCGCGCCATATCCGGCACGGTCAGGGCCCGGCTGCCGAAGACGACGGCGTTCGGCGGCGTGGCCACCGGCAGCATGAAGGCGCAGGAGGCAGCGACGGCCACGGCGGCCATCAGCACCAGCGGGTTGAAGTTGGTGGCCACGGCCAGCGCGCCCATCAGCGGGATGAACACCGTCGCCGTGGCGGTGTTGGAGGTCACCTCGGTGAGGAAGACCACCAGGGCCACGCAGGCGGCGATGATCAGGAAGATGGAGACGCCGTCGAGCACCTGCAGGGCCTCGGCCAGGCTCTCGGACAGGCCGCTGGCGCCAAAGCCCGCCGCCAGGGCGAAGCCGCCGCCGAAGAGCAGGACGATGTCCCAGGGGATCTTCACGGCGGTGTCCCAGTCGAGCAGCCGCTGCCCCTTCTCCTTGCCCGAGGGCAGCAGGAACAGCGCCAGGGCACCGGCCATGGCGATGCTGGCGTCGCCGAACTCATCGAGCACGCCCTCGGGCAGGAAACCGCGCAGGACCCAGGCCAGGGCCACCAGCACGAAGACGCTCAGCACGCGGCGCTCGGCGGGGTCCATGCGGCCGATCTCGGCCAGCTCCTGGCGGATGGTCTCGCGGCCACTGACCAGATGCCCGATGCCGCGGCAGTGGCGGCTGAAAGCCAGATAGACCCAGGCGATGCCGAGAAAGAGCAGGGACAAGGGCAGGCCGAAGGCCATCCAGCTGGCGAAGGTGATCTCGATGTCGTAGAGCTCCTGGGCCTGACCGGCGAGCACCGCGTTCGGTGGCGTGCCGATCAGCGTGGCGATGCCGCCGATTGACGCGGCGTAGGCGACACCGAGCATGAGCACCACGCCAAAGCCGCGGGGCAGCTCCTGTCCGTTCTGCTCGGCTTCCTCCTGGCTCTGCTTGAGCACCGCCAGGGCGATGGGCAGCATCATCATCGCCGTGGCCGTGTTGCTGATCCACATGGACAGCCCGGCGGTGGCCAGCATGAAGCCGAGGATGATGCGCCGGGGCGAGGGACCGACGAGGTTGATGGTGTGCAGGGCGATGCGCCGATGGAGGTTCCAGCGCTGCATGGTCACGGCGATGAAGAAACCACCCAGGAACAGGTAGATCAGGTGGTTGCCGTAGGCCTCGGTGACATCGCCGACCTCCATGACCCCGAGCAGCGGGAAGGCGACGATGGGGACCAGCGCCGTGGCGGCAAGGGGCAGCGCCTCACTGATCCACCAGATGGCCATCAGGATGGCGACCAGGGCGACGTTCCACTCGGCCTGGGTCAATTCGCCGGGCGGGCCGACCAGCAAGCCGGCCAGGGCCACCAATGGCCCCAGGAACAGTCCAATGCGCTGCCGATAAGACTCCATGGATACCTCCATCAGCGTTCGAAGAGCGCATAAGGTGGACCACAAGCCCCCTCCCCCTCAATAGGTCAATAAAAACGGGGTCCGAGCATTGACCCGAACCCCGGCTCGGGTTCACGGCCGCCGCCCGGAAGGGCCTGCCGCTCGCCGTCAGGCCTCGGCGTCGTCGAGCCGTGCGCCGACCGGGGCGTCCACCGGGCGGACGATGGCCCGCGTGCCTTCCAGCCGGACGATGCGCACGGCACTGCCCGGGGCGATCTCGGGGTCGTCGGCGGGGTCGGGGATGGCCATCAGGTGGTCGCCGAAGGCGCGCACGCGCAGGTGGCCGCGCAGGTCGTAGTAGGCCTCGAAGGCGGTGCGGCGCAGGGCACTGTCATCCGCTGAGGGCGGGCCGCCGCCGCGGCCCATGCGCCGGAAGACCCAGACCATGAACGGCAGCGAGGCCAGCCCGGCGAGGATGGCCACGGCGATCTGCGCGACCAGCGGCGCGCCGAGCAGGGCCATGGCCATGCCGGCGAAGGCCATTACCGCCAGGGCCAGCAGCACCCCGGCGCCGCCGCCGGCGAGCAGGATCTCGACGCCGAGCAGCACCACCGCCAGGGTGAGCCATACCGTCCACACCGATTGCGGGTCGTTCATCGGGTCCATGGGGCCTCCGCGCAGGGTCCGGATCCCCAAGGTAGCGAGCCGGGCGGCGGGAGGCCAGCCCCGCCGCCATCAGCGCTGGTAGGCCAGCTCCAGGGTCTCGCCCTGGTGCAGGTCGTGGATCTCGTTGCGGTAGCCGATGCGCACCGGCGGCCACGGCCCCTCCTCCAGGCGCAGGGTGAGTCGGGTGTGATTGACCACCAGGTGGATCCAGTGGCCGCGATAATGGATCTTGTGCTCCACCTCGTGGAGCCCATCGGGCAGCATGGGATCGAGCCACAGGACGCCGTCCCGCGGTTCCATGCCGGTGTAGCCGCGCAGCGCCAGGTCCACGGTGCCGGCCATGGCCCCGAGGTGGATGCCCTCCTTGGTGGTGCCGCCCTGGATGTCGCCCAGGTCGCTGATCAGCGCGTTGCCGAACAGATCCCAGGAGCGCTGCCGGTCGGAGCGCGCCAGCACCCACGAGTGGACGATGTTGCTCAGCGTCGAGCCGTGGGAGGTGCGCGCCTCGTAGTAGGCGATGTTGCGCGGGATGGCCTCGGCGTCGAGCTCGTAGCCCATGTCGGCGAACAGGGTTTCGATCTGCTGCCGGGAGAACAGGTAGAAGAGCATCAGCAGGTCGGCCTGCTTGCTCGCCTGGTAGCGGTTGACGTCATCGCCCTCGGCCTCAAGGATCCGGTCGAGCCGCTGGATGTTGCCGTAATGCTCGCGGTAGCCGGCCCAGTCCAGTTCCTCGAGCTGGTCGTAGCCCTCGAACTGGCTGATGATGCCGTCGCCGTGGAAGGGGATGAACATCCGCTGGCTGATCTCCTGCCAGCGGGTGAGTTCCGCCTCGTCGATCGCCAGCCGGTCGAGGAGCTCGCTGCGTGGCGTCGGGCCGATGACCTCCAGGGCCTGGCGGGCGATGCGCAGGCACCAGGCGGCCATGACGTTGGTGTAGGCGTTGTTGGCCAGCCCGATCTCGTCGCTGCCCGGATAGCGCGTGTGGAACTCATCGGGGCCGACGATGCCGCGGATCTCGTAGCGCTGGCGCTGTGGGTTGTAGGTGGCCAGGCTGGCCCAGAACTGGGCGATGCTCAGGATCATCTCGGCGCCGGCGAAGGCCATGAAGTCGGTGTCGCCGGAGACCTCATAGTAGCGCCAGATGTTGTGGGCGATGGCGGCGTTGACGTGGCGCTGGCGGTGGGTGTTGTCCGGCAGCCAGCGCCCCGAGGCCGGGTTGAGGTGCAGGGTCTGCGTCTCCTCGCGGCCGCTGCTGCCGCTCTGCCACGGGTACATGGCCCCACGCAGCCCCTCGGCGGCAGCCGCCCGGCGCGCCTCGGGCAGGCGGCGGTAGCGGTACATCAGCAGGGCGCGGCTGATCTCCGGGCTGTGCAGATTGAGCAGCGGCAGGATGAACAGCTCGTCCCAGAAGATGTGCCCGCGGTAGGCCTCGCCGTGCAGGCCGCGCGCCGGAACGCCCACGTCCAGATCGGTGGTGTGCAGCGAGGTGGTCTGCAGCAGATGGAAGATGTGCAGGCGCAGGACCGTCTGCTCCTCGGCCTCGCCGTTGTTGTCGGTATGCAGCGTCACGTCCCAGCCGCGCCAGTAGCGTTCCCACGCCTTGGCGTGGGTGCGCAGCAGCTCGTCGAAGGCCGGGGCGCGCTCCACCGCGGAAGCCGCATCGATGCCCGGCTCGCAGATGGCCCGGTCCCGGCCGCTGTAGAAGGCGGCGACCTTCTCGACGCGGATCGGCTGCCCCGGCTCGGCCTGCAGGGTCAGGTCGTCACCGATGTAGTCGTCGGTCTCCAGCCGCTCGCGGTGCTCCGGCCCGCGGCCGTCGGCCTGCCAGGCCCGGGTGCGCACTGCGTGGGCCAGGTCGATGCGCGACTGATTGGTCATGCTGCGCAGCATGACCGCCTCGTCGCTGCAGCGTTCGGTGGCGAGGACATCCAGGTGGCGGGTCTCCAGGGCCCGGTAACGGGCCACGCCGAGGTTCTCGACGCCGCCGTCGATCCCTGAGCGGATGTGCAGCGCGCCGGTCCAGTTCACCGGTTCCAGCTCCCAGTGCAGCGCGGCCAGGTGGCTGTCGCCCATATGCACCAGCCGCCGGCTGGTCAGCCGCGTCTCACGCCCGTGCGGGTCGCGAAAGTGCAGGTGCCAGGTCAGCACCCCGTGGCGCATGTCCAGGGTCTGCCGGTGGTCCAGCCACTCCACGCCGTCGAAGTCGAACCAGTCGCCCTCGGCCGGGCGGAAGTTCAGGCAGAGCCAGTTGGGCAGATTGGCCAGATCCTCGTTCTCCACCTCGCGGCCGGAGACCAGGCTGGTGCGCCGGTTGTAGCCGCCGGCCATGTAGGTGCCGGGGTAGTGGATGTCGCCGGCGGCGGCTCCCTCGAAGGCGCCGCGGGTCGCGAAACGGCCATTGCCCAGCACGCAGATCGCCTCGCGATGCTGCTGCTCCTCGGGCAGCCAGCCCTGGTAGGTCAGTTGCCAGCCTTCGGTCTCCGGTAGCGTCATCGCTGAAGCCCCTTCACAGCATCTGCTCGAAGAATTGGCGGACGGCGGCCACGTCGGCCAGCCGGTAGTCGGCGGCGGTGGCGCGGTCGGGCTCGCCGACGAAGATGCCCACGCCGCGGCCCTCCAGGGCCCGGAAGGCGTGCTCATCGGTCCAGTCGTCGCCGATGTAGATGGGCAGGGTGTCGCCGTTGTTCAGCGACAGCGCCTCAAGCAGCCAGAGCACCGCGCGGCCCTTGTCCCAGGCGACGTCCGGCTGCAGCTCGAAGACGCACTTGCCCGGCCCGCAGCGCAGCTGCGGGTGGCGCTCAAGCACCCCGTCCACGGCGGCCCGGACGCGCTCGACCTGATCCTCCGGCGTATTCCGGTAGTGCACGGCGAGGGCGAAGCGCTTGCGCTCGAGCAGGGTGCCCTCGACCGCCGCGAGGGCGTCGTCGAGTTCCTCGGCCGCCGCGGCCAGGGCGTCCAGGCCGGCCTCGGCCTCTTCGTTGCAGCGGTGTACGCCGCCGGGGCCGACGATCTCGAAGCCATGGCTGCCCGCGTAATAGACCGACTCCAGACCGACGAACGCCTGCAGCGCCTGCAGGTCGCGGCCGCTGACCAGGGCCACGGTGTGGCGGGCGGCCAGCTGCTCCAGCGCCGCGTGCATGGCCGGATCCAGCCGCGCCTCGGCCGGGTCGTCGACGATCGGCGTCAGGGTGCCGTCGTAGTCGAGGAACAGCGGCGTGCTCCGCCCCTCCATGCGCGTGCGCAGTTCATCGAGCACCGCCGGTTCGAACAGCTCCGGGGGGGATTGCATCGCTTGCGCCTCCTGTGGCTCAGCTCAGTTCGGTCAGCGCCGCCACGGCGACGTCGGCGCCGTGGGCGCGCAGGACGTCGTGATTGTCGTGGCGGGCCACGCCCACCACCAGGGCGAAGGGGCCGGCGGCACCGGCCTGCACGCCGGAGATGGCATCCTCGAAGACCACGCTGCGCTCCGGGGCTACCCCCAGGCGCTCGGCGGCAACCAGGAAGATGTCGGCATCCGGCTTGCCACGCAGGCCCAGCTCGCGGGCGGTCTCGCCGTCCACCCGGGCGTCGAACAGGGTCTCGATTCCGGCGGCCTGGATCATCCGACGGCAGTTGCGGCTCGAGGAGACGATGGCCGTGCGCACCCCGGCGGCCCGCCACTGCCGGACCCGCTCCAGCCAGTCCGGGAAGACCTCCACGCCGTCGCGCTCGATGACCGCCTGGATCAGTGCGTCCTTGCGGCGGCCCAGGCCGTGGATGGTGTCGTGTTCCGGTGGGTCGTCCTCTTCGCCCTCGGGCAGGTCGATGCCGCGCGCGGCCAGGAAACGGCGCACGCCCTCCTGGCGCGGCAGGCCGTCGACGTGCTCCCAGTACTCGGTCTCTTCGTCGAAGGGGGCGAAGGGGGTGCCGGTTCGCTCGGCATGCGCCTGCAGGAAGGCGTCGAACATCTCCTTCCACGCCCGGGCGTGCACCGTGGCGGTACGGGTGACCACGCCGTCCATGTCGAAGATGGCGGCCTGGTAATCGGCGATGTCAACGGCTGACGGATCCATTAGGTTCACTTTGGCGCACCTCCTTCGGGTTGTGCAAGGCCTTATGCGTGACCCAGTCGTCATCCCCGTCCGGTGCCGCGAACCGTGGACCGGAAGCCTAGGAGGGCGGGTCGGGCGGGGTGAGCTGTTCCAGCGGCGCCGGTCGCGCCAGCAGGTAGCCCTGGCCCTGGAGGCAGCCGGCCTCCAGCAGGGCGTCGCGCTGGGCCACGATCTCGATGCCCTCGGCGATCACCTCCAGCTCCAGGCTGTGGCCGAGGGCGAGGATGGCCCGGGTGATCGTCGCCCCGCGGGAGGGCTGGTCGACGTTGTCGACAAAGGAGCGGTCGATCTTCAGCCGGTCCACGGGTAGATCCTTGAGGTAACTGAGCGCCGAGTAGCCGGTGCCGAAATCGTCCACGGCCACGCGAACGCCGTGGTGGCGCAGTTCGTCGAGGCGGGCGATGACCCGCGTGTCGGTGTTCACCAGCAGGCTCTCGGTGATCTCCAGCTCCAGGCGCTCGGGCGGCAGCCCGGTCTCGTCCAGGGTGCTCAGCACGCGGCCGACGAAACTGGGATCGGCGAGCTCGGGGGCGGTGATGTTGACCGCCAGGCGCCCCCAGTCCCGCCCGTTGCGGAGCAGGGCCTGGTACTGCCGGCAGGCACGGCGCAGAACCCAGGCGCCGAGCTGGCCCATCAGACCGGCGTGCTCGGCCACCGGGATAAATCGCGCCGGCGAGATCGGACCGCGTTCCGGGTGCGGCCAGCGCAGCAGCGCCTCGAGCCCGATCCATTGCCCGCTGGCCAGGTCCGCCTGGGGCTGGAAGTGCAGGTCCAGGGCGTCGCTGGCCAGGGCCTGGCGCAGTTCGGCGCCGAGCTCGATGCGCTCGCGGGCGCGCTCGGTCAGCTCCTCGCTGAAGAAGCGGTAGCCCACGCCCTCGCCCTTGGCCTCGTACATGGCGGCGTCGGCCTGCTCGAGCAGTACGCTGGCGCCCTGGGCCTGGTCCGGGAAGGTGCTCAGGCCGACGCGCAGGGTGATGGGGATCTGGTGGCCCTCGATCTCCAGCGGTGCCTCGGCGGCGGCGATCAGCCGCTCGGCGGTGCCGGCGGCATCGTCGGTGCTGACCAGCTGGGGCAGCAGCACGCCGAACTCGTCGCCGCTGAGCCGTGCCACCGTGGCCGAGTCGCCCACGGCGGCGTCGAGCCGCTCGCCAATGATCCGCAGGGTGCGGTCGCCGATGGCGTGGCCGAGGCTGTCGTTGACGGCGCGGAAATCACTCAGATCGACGATCAGCACCGCCACCGTGCTATCGCCGCCGCGCCGGCGCTGGCGCTGGTGCTGGCGCAGGGCCTGCTCCAGGCGGTCCTGGAAGAGCAGGCGGTTGGGCAGCTCGGTGAGCGGATCCAGATGCATGACCCGCTCGAGCTGGCTCTGGTACTCCTTGATCCGCGAGATGTCCGAGAACACCCCGATGTAGTGGGTGGGGTGGTCGGATTCGTCGCGCAGCTCGCGGATGGTGGCCAGCTCGGCGTAGGTGGTGCCGTCGTTGCGGCGGTTCCAGATCTCGCCGGTCCAGTAGCCGTGGCTGCGGATTGCCTCCCACATGGCCTCGTAGAAGGCCTGGCTGTGGAAGCCGGAGGCGAGGAAGCGGGGGTTGCGGCCGAGGGCCTGGTCCTCCTCGTAGCCGGTGATGCGGGTGAAGGCCCGGTTGACGGCGACGATGTTGGCCTCGGCGTCGGTGATGATCACCCCCTCGCGGGCCTCCTCGAAGACGATGGCCGCCTGGCGCAGCTCGCGCTCGACGCGCTTGCGCTCGGTCACGTCGTGGAGGTTGAGGACGAAGGCCGGATCGCCCTGCCAGCGCATGGTCCGCGCCCGCATCTCGACGATCCGGCTGCCGCCTTCGCCGGTCCGCAGTTCGATCTCCTGGGGCGCTCCGGTCGCCACCGGGAAGCCGAAGACCTGGCCGATCAGCTCGGCGGGCGGGTGGCCGGTGAGGGTGCCGGCGGTGGCGTTGGCGTAGACGATCCGCCCGTGGTCATCCACCACCAGGATGCCCTCGGCGGTGTTGCTCAGGACCCGGTCGAGCTGGTGCTCGCGCTCGTGGGCGCGGGACTCGGCGACGCTCAGCCGGTGCTCGCGCCGGCGCTGCTCGGTGATGTCCTCGAGGATGTGCACCGACTGTCTGTAGCGGCCATCGGCATCGGTGACGGCGAACGAGCGCGAAATGAGGATCTCGCCGGTGGGCAGGGCCAGCTCCTCGGTGATCTCGCCGCTGCCCCGGCGTTCGCCGCAGCGGCCCTGCTCCATGGCGGCGCGGCAGCTGGGCAAGGGGCCGTCCCGGCGGGGGAAGACCTCCCAGTAGGGCCGCAGCCGGAACTCCTCCGGGGCCAGCCCGGCCCGCTCGGCGTAGGCCCGGTTGGCGGCGAGGATGCGGCAGTGCTCGTCGTGGATGAACACCGGCTCGGAGAGGGCGTCCAGGGCGCGCAGCCAGTCGCACGCCTCCGCCCCCTGGGCGGCGATGGTCACCGGGGTTGCCAGGACGGCACTGCGTTGATGCTGGGGGTCGCGACCGCTCGGCAAGGGCGGTTCCTCGCTGGTGCCAGTGCCGGGCCAGGAACCCGGCGATCCGTGATGTTGATACGCTATCACATCGACGAAACAGGGGAATGCCCGGGTGCGGCAATCCGATCGCTGCGGTTGTCTTGACACGGTCTCCGGGGCGGGGCGCTGCCGCGTGCCACCGCCGCAGCGGAATATGCATAGGCCGAAGCGTCCTTTCACGGCGCTGTTGCGCGCGGCGTAGCCTCTCGACTCAGACGGCCCCGGATCCGGCGGGGCCGGTACCTATCGAGACGGGAGGCAACCATGTCGTCATCCATCACCCTGACCGCGCGGGGCAGTGCGGCCCCGATCGCCGGCTGGGCCAGCCTCGGCCTGCTTGCCGTCGGGGCGCTCTACCTTGGGGCATTCATCAGCCCCACGCAGGCCGCGCTGCTCATCGTCGGCGGTGCGCTGGGCGTGGTGCTCTACCACGCCGCCTTCGGGTTCACCGCCGCCTGGCGGGTGTTCATCAACGAGCGCCGCGGTCGCGGGCTGCGGGCGCAGATGATCATGCTGGCGGTGGCGGTCCTGCTCTTTTTCCCGCTGCTCGATGCCGGGTCGGCGTTCGGCAACGAGCTCAGCGGCTACGTCTTCCCGGTGGGCGTGGCCGTCGTGGTGGGGTCGTTCCTCTTCGGCCTCGGCATGCAGATCGGCGGCGGTTGCGCCTCGGGGACGCTGTTCACCGTCGGCGGTGGCAATGCCCGGATGGTCATCACGCTGCTCGGGTTCATCCTGGGCTCGGTGATCGCCACCCATCACGTGGACTGGTGGTGGGATCTGCCGGCCTTCGAGGCGGTCTCGGTGGTCGAGGGGCTGGGCGTGACCGGCGGCCTGGCCCTGAGCCTGGCGCTGTTCGCCACCATCTACGCCGGCACCGTGTACTTCGAACGCCGCCGCCACGGCGCGCTGGAACAGCCGGCGGCCGCTGGGCGCGCCGGCTGGCAACGGTTCCTGCGTGGCCCCTGGCCGCTGATCTGGGGGGCGGTGGCGCTGGCCGTGCTCAACGCGCTGACGCTGATCCTCTCCGGGCGGCCCTGGGGGATCACCGCCGCCTTCGCCCTTTGGGGTGCCAAGGGCTTCGAGGCGGTGGGCATCGAGGTGGCGCAGTGGGGCTACTGGCAGCTGCCGGGCAACGCCCGGGCGCTGGAGGCCAGCGTGCTGGCTGACGCCACCTCGGTGGTGAACTTCGGCATCATCCTCGGCGCGCTGCTCGCCGCGGTGCTCGCCGGGCGGCTGGCGCCGAGCCTGCGCATCCCGCCGCGGGCCCTGGCGGCATCGATCATCGGCGGGTTGCTGCTCGGCTACGGCGCGCGGCTGGCCTTCGGCTGCAACATCGGCGCCTATTTCGGCGGTATCGCCTCGGGCAGCCTGCACGGCTGGGTGTGGCTGATCTTCGCCTTCCTCGGCAACGTGGTCGGGGTGCGCCTGCGGCCCTGGTTCTTCGGCGAGGAGTCGCGGCAGCCGCGCCAGCCCGCCTCCTGCTGAGCGGAGTCCGCGGGTGTACGCTGGGAAGGGGCCGGCCCGGTGCCGACGCGGGGCCGGCCCGCGATCATCAGGCGCCACGAGGGACGGCCATGAAGCTCAGGCAACTGCAGTTCATCCACGAGGTGGTCCACCGCAACCTGAACATCTCGGCGGCGGCGGACGCCCTGTACACGTCGCAGTCCGGGGTGAGCAAGCAGATCCAGGCCCTCGAGGATGAGCTCGGCGTCCAGATCTTCGTGCGCAGCGGCAAGAGCCTCTCCCACCTGACGCCGGCCGGCGAGCGCATCATCGAGGCCACCGCCCGGCTGCTTGAGGAAGCCCGCAACATCCGCGCCATCGCCGCCGACTACGCCGGCCAGGAGCGCGGCCAGCTGACCATCGCCACCACCCAGACCCAGGCCAAGTACGCCCTGCCGCGGGTCATCCAGCGCTTCCGCGCCCGCTATCCCAATGTCAGCCTGCACATGCACCAGGGCACGCCCATGCAGATCGCCGAGCTCGCCGCCCGGGGCGAGGCGGATTTCGCCATCGCCACCGAGGCCATGGAGCACTTCGAGGATCTGGTCATGATGCCCTGCTACCGCTGGAACCGGAGCGTGGTGGTCCCCGCCGACCACCCGCTGGCCGAGGCGGAGCCGCTGACCCTGGAGGCCCTGGCGGCCCACCCGCTGGTCACCTACGTCTTCGGTTTCACCGGGCGCTCGCAGCTCGATGAGGCCTTTCAGGGCGCCGGGCTGGCGCCGGAGGTGGCCTTCACCGCCACCGACGCCGAGGTGATCAAGACCTACGTGCAGCTGGGGGTCGGGGTGGGGATCATCGCCAGCATGGCCTTCGACCCCGATGCCGACGAGGGGCTGGTGGCCCGCGACGCCAGCCACCTCTTCGCCCCGAGCACCACGAGCATCGGCTTCCGCCGCGGCAGCCACCTGCGCGGCTTCATGTACGCCTTCATCCACCTCTTCGCGCCGCACCTGACCGAAGAGGTGGTCGAGCAGGCGATCCGGGCGCGCACGCCGGAGGCCCGCCGGGCGCTGCTCGAGGCGCTGGATCCCGCGCTGGACGCGGGTTCACCCTGAAGTCGGCTCAGGCCTCGTCGGCGAACCCCGCGCCGACCGTCCGGATCAGCCGCTCGAGATCCTGGATCCGGAACGGCTTGACCAGGTAATCGCTGAAGCCCAGCTCCGCGGCGCGCTCACGCTGGGCGGGCAGGGCGTCGGCGCTGACCGCGACCACCGGCACCGCCGGAGCGATCCCCTGCCCACGCAGTGACTCCATGACCTGGAAGCCGTCCATGTCCGGCAGGTGCAGGTCGAGCAGGATCAGATCGAAGGCCTGCTCCGCCGCGATGCCCAGCGCCGAGGCGCCGTCCTCCGCCTCGGTGAGTTCGGCGTCGCTGCGGTTGTCGATCAGACCGCGCACGAGCAGGCGATTGAGGAACTGATCCTCCACGTAGAGGATGCGCACCGGTCGGATAGGGGGATGGTCCGCCATGGGCGACTCCGCCGCACGGGACGGCCTGGCGGCCTCTTCGGTCGGCGGGTCCGCCGCGGGCAGGCGCAGCTGGAAGCGGCTGCCCCGCTCGGGGCTGGAGTCCAGCAGCGCAAGGGTCCCCGCCATGAATGTCGCCAGGCGCTGGGCGATCAGCAGGCCGATGCCCGTCCCCTCGATGGTACCGCGGTCCTGGTCCAGCCGGTCGAAGGGCAGGAAGAGCCGTTCGCGCTTCTCCGGCGGGATGCCGATGCCGCTGTCGCTGATCACCACGGAGACCGCGTCGCCGTCCGCCTCCGGGCGGGCATCGAGGTGCACGGTGCCGCCGGGGCGGTTGTACTTGATGCCGTTGGTGAGCAGATTGAGCAGGATCTGCTTCAGTCGCATGGGGTCGGCCTGCACCCAGAGATCGTCCGGGACCTCGACGGTCAGGGCGATCCGGTGCTCGCTGGCGTCCCCGCTGCACACCGCCAGGCAGTCCTCCGCCACGCTACACAGCTGCACGGCGGTGGGCGCGACGTGCATCTCCCCGGCCTCGATCCGCGCCAGATCCAGGACATCGTTGATCAGATCCCGCAGGTACCAGCCCGCCCTGAGGATGTCGCCGTAGTAGCGCTGCCGCGACTCGGCGGAGGGCTCCGAGTGCTCGGCGAGCAGCTGCGTGAAGCCGACGATGGCGTTGAGCGGCGTGCGCAGCTCGTGGCTCATCGAGGAGAGGAACACCGTCTTCGCCTGGCTGGCCTGCTCGGCCTCCGCCTTGGCGGCGAGGAGTTCCGACTGGTAGGCCTCCTGACGGGTGACGTCGCCCTGGATGCCGATGAAGTGGGTCACCGTCCCGGCGGCGTTGCGGACCGGGTCGATACGCAGGTAATTGCGGAACGGGGAGCCGTCCTTGCGGTAGTTGGTCAGGACCACGCTCACCGGTTCCTGGCGGGAGAGGGCCGCGCGCAGGGTGTCCACGTCCGCGGGGTCCGTGTCCGGCCCCTGCAGGAAGCGGCAGTTGTGGCCGATCGCCTCTTCCGGCTCGTAGCCGGTGAGGGTCTTGAACGATCGGTTGCAGTAGGTCACCGGCAGCCCGGGGACCTGGGCATCGGCGACGACCACGCCCTCGGAAGTCGCATCGAGGGCCTGGGCCTGGAGGCGGACCTGGGTCTCGGCGCGTACGACGCTGGTGTAGTTGACCAGCAGCAGGATGCAGCCCTGCAGCCGGCTTGCGCGGCTCCAGTAGGGCAGCAGCCGCAGCAGGTGGTGCTCCCCCTGGCAATCCAGCCACTCCTCCAGCGTGTCGCCCTCGCGCAGGACGCGCTGGACGCGGTCGCCCCAGTCGTAGAGCCCGAGCTGCCCGGAGAGGATGCTCACCGGCTGCTCCAGCCAGTCCTCCTGCAGCTCCAGCAGGGACTGCGCCGCGGCGTTGAAGCGCTTGATCCGTGCGTGGGCGTCGAAGACCACCAGCCCCTCGCTGAGGCTGTCCATCACCGAGGCGAGGTCGTCGTACGCCTCGCTGAGTTCCTCGCTGCGCCGGTTCAGCTCCTCGTTGACGGTGGTCAGCTCTTCGTTGGTGGACTGCAGCTCCTCGTTGCTCGTCTCCAGCTCTTCGTTGGTCGACTGGAGTTCCTCGTTGGAGGACTGCAGCTCCTCATTGGTCGACTGCAGCTCCTCATTGGCCCGTTCCAGCTCCTCGGTGACGACGCTCAGGTGCTCCCGCGTGGCCGTCAGCTCGCCGCGCAGGGTGTCGACGGTCCGCTGCGTCCGCTCGTCTCCCTCGGCGATCTCCGGCGGCGGCTCCTCGTAGGCACCGCGCTCGAAGAGGATCAGGTAGCAGACCGAGCCCTCGTCGGTGGCCGCCGGCAGCGGGGTGATCCGCAGGCGCACCCACTCAAGCTCCGGGCGCAGGCGCAGGGCCGTGCCCATCTGCGGGTGGCCCTCGCGGTGGCAGCGATTGAGCAGGGTGATCAGTTCCGAGCGCAGCTCCTCGCGGATCAGGGCCTGGACGCTCAGGCTGGCGTCGCCGTCGGGCAAGTGCATGTAGTTGCCCGCACCGCGGCTGCGCAGCACCGTCCCGGCGGCGGTGACCACGACGTGCTCCGGCGCGAAGAGCTCCTGCAGCCCCTCGGCGATGCGCTGATCCATCTGCGTGCGCCTGGACGCGGCCGGCGGTGGGGGGCTGCTGCGCTCCGGGGCTGGGCCGCCGTTGCCGAACTTCGGCGGGGTGGCACGGACATCGTTGCGCTTGCGGTAGAGCCGCTGCGCCCCGTCGATGGCGGTGTAGAGGTATTCCCGCCCGCTGATCCCCTCGGCCCGCCCCAGGAACAGGTGCCCGCCCGGGCGCAGCCCGTAGTGGAACAGCTCCAGGATCCGTTTCTGCGTATCGGGGCGCAGGTAGATCAGCAGGTTGCGGCAGCTGATCAGATCCAGGCGGGTGAAGGGCGGGTCGTTGAGCAGGTCCTGCCGGGCGAACACCATCATGTCGCGCAGCGGCTTGGCGGCGCGCACCCGATCGCCCTCGCGCACGAAGTAGCGCTCGAGCCAGGCGCCGGGCAGGTCGGCCACCGCCCCGGCGGGGTAGATCCCGCTGCGGGCCTCGGTCAGCGCCTCCTCGTCGAGGTCCGTGGCGAAGATCTGAACCGGGCGCGTGATCTCGTGCTGCGCCAGGGCTTCCTGGACCAGGATGGCGATGGAGTAGGCCTCCTCGCCGGTGGCGCAGCCGGGTACCCAGATGCGCAGCTCGGCGTCCTCGGAGCGCTGCCGGGCCAGCTCGCCGATGACGGTTTCCAGAGCCTGGAACGCCTCGCGGTCCCGGAAGAAGGCGGTCACTGAGATGAGCAGCTCGCGGATCAGCCGGTCCACCTCGCCCGGGTCCGTCTGGAGCAGCTGCTCGTAGTGTGCGGCGTCCCGTGCCCCGGTGGCCACCAGCCGTCGCTGCAGCCGGCGCTGCACCGTGGCCTCCCGGTAGGCACCGAGGTCCATCTGGCGCTCGCGGTAGACGCGCTGGCCGATGCGCTCCAGGGCGTCGCCGAGCGCCGGCTCCCGGTCGTCGGCCGGCTCGCCACGGGCCAGGCGCGCCAGGCGCTCGGCCAGCCCGCGGCTGTCCGGAACGCTGTCCGCGCACCCGGTCTGCAGCGCGGCCCGCGGCATGCCGTCGTAGGCGGCGCTGGCCGGCTCCTGGGCAAACACCGCACCGCCGGCGGCCTTGATGGCGCGGGTGCCGGCGGCGCCGTCGGTACCGGTGCCCGACAGGACCACCCCGGCGCACAGCTCGTGGTACGCCTCGGCCATGGAGTGGAAGAGGCGGTCCGCCGAGGGCTTCGGTCGCACCGGGTCCGGGGGCTCGGTGAGCTGAATGCGCCCCCTGGCGATGGTGATGTCCTTATTGGCCGGGGTGACGTAAACGGTGTCCGGGGCCAGCTGATCGCCGTCTTCGGCGGTGTGGACGCTGAGCGCGGTCTCGCGGCTGAGCAGGTCGGTGAGGATGCTTCGGTGGTGGGGGGAGAGGTGCTGGGCGATGACGATGCTCAGACCCAGATCGCCCGGGAGCTCGCGGAGCAGGCCGCGGAGGGGGTCCAGCCCCCCGGCCGAGGCCGCAACGCCCACGATAAAGGGCGCGGGAGGGGACTCGGCGGGCGGCAGTCCTTGCGCACGCACGTCGGGCGACCTCTTTGTAAGCAGTTCCGTTCAATTAAGCACACCGGGGTGCAAAACCGCAACCGTCGAAAGGGAAGCAGGGCGCGAGGGCCCGGGGCCGGCGGCTAAAGCTGCGACTCGATGGGCAGCAGGCGCGCGAAACCGGCCACGAAGCGCCGCCACCATCCCGCCTTGGGGTCGCGCCGGTACGTGCGGGTGTCGTCCTCCCAGCGCAGGGCCCCGCGCTCGGAGAGGCGCACCCGGTAGGCGAAGCGCGGGTCGGTGGCCTGCTCGAAGATGGTCTCCAGCGCCGTGGCCATTTCGGAGTCGCGGACGAAGACGCCGAGCTCGGTGTTGATGTGCGCCGAGCGCGGATCGAGATTGAACGACCCCAGGAAGATCTCGTCGCCGTCGAAGACCGCCCCCTTGGTGTGCAGGCTCGCCCGCGAGGCGCCCAGGCCGAAGGCGGCGTCGGCCTGGTAGTGCTGCCAGGCGCTGGGGCGCAGCTCGTAGAGCGCCACGCCAGCCTCCAGCAGGGCGTGGCGGCGGCGGGCGTAGCCGCTGTGGGCCAGGGCCACATCGGTGGCGGCCAGCGAGTTGGTGAGCACCGAGACCGTCACGCCGCGCTGCGCCAGGCCGGTGAGTCCCGCCGTGCCCTCGGCGCCGGGCACGAAGTAGGGCGAGGCCAGCGTCACGCGTTGGCGCAGCCGGCCAGGGCGGCCAACAAAACCAGCGCGAGCGCCACGTGCAGCGCCCGTCGCCGGCGGAGCGCATGGATCATGTTGGTCTCCCGGCGCCGAGCACGGCGTAGCGCGAGAAGCGGGCGTTGATCCACAGCGCGGCGACGATGATGCCCCCACCAACGGCCAGCCGCAGCAGGTCGGCATCCGCGTCCCAGAGCAGCAGGTTGACCAGCAAGCCGGCGGGGACCAGCAGGTTGTTCATCACTGCCAGCGTGCCACCGTCCACCACGCGAGCACCCTGATTCCACAGATAGAGGCCTAGCCCCGAGGCCGCCAGGCCCAGCCAGAGCAGCACGCCCCACTGCAGCCCACTGTCGGGCATCAGGCCCGGGTCACCGAATACGGCGAAGCTCGGGGCGGCGACCAGCAGTGCGCCCAGGAAGAAGAAAAAGAAGACCCGGTAGGCCGGGGCGTCGATGGGGTGGCGCAGCAGCAGGTGCTTGTAGCCCACCTGTCCGGCGGCGAAGGCGGCGTTGGCCACCTGCAGCAGCAGGAAGCCGAGCAGGAACTCATCGGTGATGCCGTCGTAGCGAATCACCCCGGCGCCGAGCACCGCCAGACCCGCGGCGAGCAGCGCCACCGGCGCGAAGCGTCGGTGCAGTGCGTCGTCGAGCAGGGCGACGTACAGCGGCGTGGTGATGGTGAACAGCAGCACCTCCGGCACCGTCAGATAGGCGAAGGAGCGGTACAGGCACAGGTAGGTCACCCCGAACTGCAGGGCGCCGAGGAGCATCAGCCCGCCGGCGAGCGACGGTGACAGGCCGCGAAAACGTGCCAGGGGCAGGAAGACCAGCGCGGCCAGCGCCACCCGGCTGAGGACGGCGAAGTCGTCATCCACCTGCCCGGAGAGGTACTCGCCAATCAGGCTGAACGAGAAGGCCCAGAGCAGGGTGACCAGGAGCAGGTACGGCATCGATCGCGGTTGTCGGGTCTGTGTGTGCGGCCGGCGTAGTGTTGGCGACGACGGCGGGCGTGGCAAGGGCCGCGTCGCGGCGGGGTTGGGGTGATACAGCGCGCCCGGGCGTGTTAAATGCACCCACGCAAGGGGTGGACTTGGTCGATCGGCGCGGCAGAATAGGGCGTTCACCGCCTGTTAACCGCCGCTGCGCTCGGAGGCGCACACCCTGGAGGCTCAGATTGGATAAGGCGACCCTCGGCGGGCTGCTGGTCGGGATCACCATCATCCTCGTGGCCATCGCCGCCAGCGGCGACGCAGCGCAGTTTTTCTATCTGCCGGCGGTGCTCATCGTCTTCGGCGGCACCTTCTCGGCGACGCTGATCAAGTTCTCGCTCCACCAGGTTGTCAACTCGGTGCGGGTAGCCGGCCAGGCCTTCAAGCGGCGCCAGGACGATCCGGCCGCGCTGATCGCCCAGACCAAGGAGCTGGCCACTCAGGTCCGCAAGCACGGCTTTCTGGTTCTGGAGGACGCCGAGGTCAACAGCCCCTTCTTCCGCAAGGCACTCGACTTGACGGTGGACGGCGTTGAGCCGGAGCTGGTCCAGCGCATCCTGCGTGAGGAGCTGGAGCTGTCCATGCAGCGCCACGAGGTGGGGCAGCGCATCTTCCGTAGCATCGGTGAGCAGGCCCCCGCCTTCGGCATGATCGGCACCCTGGTCGGGCTGGTGCAGATGCTCGGCAACCTGGAGGACCCGGAGGCGATCGGACCGGGCATGGCGGTGGCCCTGCTGACCACGCTCTACGGGGCGCTCTTCGCCCAGCTCGTTGCCCTGCCCATCGCGGATAACCTGGAGGTCCGGGCGCAGCAGGAACACACCAACAACCTGCTGATCATCGACGCCGTGACCTGCATCCACAAGCGCTACAACTCGCGGCTGATCGATGAGGTGCTGTCCAACTACCTGCCGCCGAGCCAGCGCGGGGCCGTGGCCGCCCCCGCCGGGCAGACGGCCGCGGAGGGTTCCGGGAACCAGGGATGAGATACCGCAGTAAGGCCACCGCGCGCGGCTCGCCCGCCTGGATGACCACCTTCGCCGACCTCATGGCGGTGCTGGTGGTCTTCTTCGTCATGCTCTACAGCATGTCTGTGATCGACAACGAACGCTACCAGCAGCTCGCCGAGTCCCTGCGCCAGGTCCTCGGGCCTTCGGTGGTCCAGGAGGACACCCCCCAGGCCGCGCCGACGGTGGTCGACCTGGAGGGGCCGGCACCGACCCCGGAGCAGGAGCCGGACGATGACCTGCAGCCCGTCGATCCGGCCCACGAGAAGACGGCCGAAATCCTCGAGGCGCTGCAGGACGCGCTGGCCGAGGAACTCGCCGCCGGCGAGGTGGAGATGGGTGAGGGCGAGGACGGCGTGCTCCTGCGCTTCCCCGAGCGGGCGGCCTTCGCCCTGGGCAGCAAGGAGATCAGCGACCCCTTCGTGCCGGTGCTCGAGCGGGTCGCCGGCGTGCTGTCGGATACCCCGGGGTTGATCCGGGTGACCGGACACACCGACGACATCCCCATCCGCAGCGACCGCTTTCGCTCCAACTTTGAGCTCTCCACCGCCCGGGCGATCTCGGTGGTGCACGTGTTCAAGGACGCGGGGATCACGCCGGAACGGCTGATCGCCCAGGGCCACGGCGAGACGCGGCCGCTGGAGCCCAACGACACCCCCGAGCAGCGCGCCCGCAACCGGCGTGTGGACGTGCACCTGATCGAAGCGGACGACTGACCCGCGCGGGGCCGCCGGCGCCGGGTGGGCCCCGGGGCGTGGTACCTTTGAATGCTTTGAGCAAGCGGAGTCTCGGATGGCCAGTGGCAATGGTGGGGGCGTGGAGCGCGGCATCGGCGGACACGACATCGCGCCGGCGGAGCTGCTGGAGATGGTCGAGGCCGCCCCCGAGCTGGTCGGCGTCGCGGACCTGCGCGGTGGCTGCGAGCTTTACCGAAACCCGGCCATGCGCCGGATCATGGGCGAGCCGCGCCCGGACACGCCCTTGGAGCAGCGCATCGCCGACTCGCACCCGGAGTGGGCGACCCGGCGCGTCCTCGATGAGGGGCTTCCGGCGGCGCGGCGCGACGGGGTCTGGCAGGGCGAGACTGCGGTGCTCTGCGTGGAGGACGGCCGCTCGATCCCGGTGCTGCAGACGCTGATCGTCCACAGGGATGAGCACGGTGAGGCGCAGCGCTGTTCGACCATCATCCGCGAGCTGACCGAACAGAAAGAGACCGAGCACGCGCTGCGCAAGAGTGAGGAGCGCTACCGCCGCTTCCTCGAGGGCTTTCTGGGGATTGCCTATCAGATCGATCCGGAGGACTACCGGATTCTTCTGCTTAGCGGGGCCGTGGAGTCGATCACCGGCTACGACCGCGCCTACCTGCTGGATCGGACGAGCCGTTGGTCGGATCTGATCCACCCGGATGACCGCGAGCGCGTCGATGTCGAGGACGCCGCCATCCGGAGCCGGGGGGAACGGGTGGGGGATCTGCGCTATCGGATCCGCCACCGGGATGGCTCCACCCGCTGGGTCCGGGATATCTGGCAGATGGTGGAGCTGCCGGCCAACGGGCGCCAGGTCTTCCAGGGCGCGCTCTACGACATCACCGAACGCATGGAGCTTGAGCGGGCGCGCAAGCAGGCGGACCGAGACCGCAGCACCTTCCTCGCTGCGGTCAGCCACGACCTGCGCACGCCGCTCAACGCCGTGGTTGGCTTCACCGGGCTGCTCGAGGATACCCGGCTCGACGACGAGCAGCGCCGCTACGTGGAGCTGTGCCGCACCGCCAGCCAGACCCTGCTCGGGCTGGTGGACACCCTGCTCAGCCTGTCGCGGCTCGAGGCCGGCGAACTCCGGCTCGAGCGCGAGCCGTTCGAGCTGCGCGCCTACCTGGCCGACGAGAGCAAGCTGCTGGAGGCCCTGGCCGCTGAGCAGGGCCTGGCGCTGACGCTGACCGTCGATCCGGCGGTCCCGGAGTGGGTCGAGGGGGACGCCGTACGCTTCGGTCAGGTGCTCTACAACCTCGCGAATAACGCCATCAAGTTCACCGAGCAGGGCAGTGTGACCATCACCGTGGCCCCGGCGGACGGCGATGACCGGCTGCTGGTGGCGGTTACCGACACCGGGCCGGGGATCTCCGAGACAGATCAGCAGCGCATCTTCCGCGCCTTCACCCAGGGCGACGATGTCTTCCGCCGGCAGGAGGGCAGCGGGCTGGGTCTGACCATCTGCAAGGAGCTGGTTCGCCTGATGGGCGGTGAGCTCGGGGTGCAGAGCACCCCGGGGGCCGGGGCGACCTTCCACTTCACCGCCCGTCTGCCGGCAGCCGATCCCCCGGCCGATGGTGACGCTGCGCCGGCCGCAGCCCCGACGGCCAAGGGAGCCGCGACGGACGCGCCGCTGCAGGTGCTGGTGGCCGAGGACGAGCCAACCAACGCCCTGTTGATCCGAACCCTGCTGGAGCAGCAGACGTGCCGGGTCACGGTGGTCGAAGACGGCGAGGCGGTGGTTGCGCAGTGGGAGCGGGAGCGCCCCGATCTGCTCCTGCTGGACGTCCAGATGCCCGGCATGGATGGGTGCCAGGCCCTCGGGATCCTGCGCGAGCGTGAGGCGCAGCGCGGCTGGTCCCGCACGCCGGTGGTGATGTGCACCGCCCACGCCGTGGAGCAGGTCTGGGAGGACTGCGCCCGCCAGGGCAGTGATGCCACCCTGACGAAGCCCCTCGACCGCGACGAACTCGCGCGTGTGCTCGAGTGGGTCCGCCGGGGCGGCACCGGCCGCGGCTGACGGCGGTGCAGGGCCCGGGGCGCCCGAGAGCCCCGTGTGGCGCCGCTCTCGGTGGCCAACGGCCCGGTTTCCCTGGGGCTGGTGCCTTGAAATTGTGCAATCGAAGCGGTACCGTTCAGCGCCTTTCCCCCGGGGCTGCCCCAGTTTTGTGCGTCCGAGCCCGTGCAGGCGGGGTGGTCGTGGCCCTTCGCACGACGAAACGGAGCCTGATTCCCCATGTCCCAACCCGAAACGGCGGGTAACCGCCAGGCTGTGCCCGAACGCGAGATTCGCGGCAACGAGCGCACCGTGATGGTGCTCTCGGGTGGCTTCGTCCTGGCCTTCATCGCCATGGCGGCGCTGGATCTGGACTGGCTGAGCGCCGCGGTGGACACCACCTTCGGTTACGCCACGCAGTACTTCGGGGCGTACTGGCAGCTGCTGATGCTCGCCACCTTCCTGATCGCCCTGGTCATGGCCTTCAGTCCGCTGGGCCGGCTGCGGGTCGGCAACGACCAGCCGGATTACAGCAACTTCTCCTGGCTGGCCATGATCATGGCCACGCTGCTCGCCGGCGGCGGCGTGTTCTGGGCGGCCGCCGAGCCCATCGCCCACTTCATGGACCCGGCGCCGCTGTTCGCCGCCGAGCTGGGCATCGAGGGCGGCGAGGAGGGGGCGGCCGTCCCCGCGCTGGCGCAGAGCTTCATGCACTGGGGCTTCCTGGCCTGGTCGATCCTCGGCGCGCTGACCGGCGGCATGCTCATGCAGCTCCACTACCACCGGGGCTGGCCGCTGAAGCCGCGCACGCTGCTCTACCCGCTCTTCGGCGAGCGCATCATGCACGGCACGCCGGGGGCGATCGTCGACACCTTCTGCGTGATCGCCGTGGTGGCCGGTACGGTGGGGCCGCTCGGCTTCCTCGGCCTGCAGGTGGCCTACGGGCTGAGCGATCTCTTCGGCCTGCCGGATAGCGTGTGGCTGCCGGCGGCGGTGCTGCTGGCGGTGATCCCCATCTACCTGTTCTCGGCGATCACCGGGCTGAACCGCGGCATCCGCATGCTCAGCCGCTTCAACGTGATGCTGGCGCTGTTCCTGGCCGCCTTCATCCTGCTCTTCGGCCCGACGGCGTTCATCATCGACGGCTTCGTCCAGGGCATGGGCGCCTACGTGGACAACCTGGTGCCCATGGCCACCTTCCGCGAGGATCCGGCCTGGCTGGACTGGTGGACGGTCTTCTTCTGGGGGTGGTTCATGGGTTACGGGCCGCTGATGGCGATCTTCGTCGCCCGGATCTCGCGCGGGCGCACCATCCGCCAGATCGTGCTGGCCATGTCGGTGCTCGCCCCTGTGGCCACCTGCTTCTGGTTCGCCATCGTCGGTGGCTCCGGGATCGCCTTCGAGCTGGCCACGCCCGGCGCCGTCTCCGAGCCGTACCACGAGGCCGGGCTGCCCGCGGCGATGATGGCGATCGCGCAGCAGCTGCCCTTCGGTGCGATCATCGCCGTCCTCTTCCTGGTGCTGACCACCATCTTCGTCGCCACCACCTCGGACTCGATGACCTACACCATCTCGCTGACCATGAGCGAGGGCGACGAGCCGGCCACCTGGCTGCGGGTCTTCTGGGGCCTGGTGCTCGGCGTGATGGCGATGATCCTCATGCTCATGGGCGAGGGCAGCATCACCGCCCTGCAGTCGTTCATCGTGGTCACCGCCGTGCCAGTGTCGCTGATCCTGCTGCCGTCGCTGTGGTACGCGCCGCGGATGGCGATGCACCTGGCTGACGGTGAGGAGCCGGCCATCGACGGTGAACCGGCAGACTCGCAGAAGCCGGCCGGGCGCTGAACGGCGCCCGACTCCGGCACGGAGTCCACCCACCCACCGGAACGGAGGGAGGTATCGCGGCCGTGGCAGGCGGATCCGAATACCTGCGGTTCATTTTGGAGAACCGCCGCTTCCTCGGATTCGGCCTGCTGGCCGCGGCCCTCTCCGGCTTCGGGCAGACCTTCTTCGTCTCGCTGTTCAGCGAGCCGATCCGCGCCACCTTCGACCTGGGCCACGGCGGCTTCGGCCTCTACTACGGCATCGCCACCCTGGGCAGTGCCGCGGCGGTGGTCTGGCTGGGTCGGGCGCTGGATCGTATCGACCTGCGCGTCTTTGCCGCCGCCACCGTAATCGGCCTGGCCGCTGGGGCGTTGCTGCTTGGTGTGGCGGAGCACGCGGCCGTTCTCCTGCTGGCACTCCTGCTGCTGCGACTCAGCGGCCAGGGGCTGATGACCCACATGGCCTTCAGCAGCATGGCGCGCTACTTCGACGCCCGGCGCGGCCGCGCCCTGGGCGTGGCCGCCCTGGGCCTGCCGGCGGCCGAGGCAGTGCTGCCGGCCAGTGCCGTGGTGCTGATGGCCTTCTTGGCGTGGCAGCAGGTGTGGCTGCTGGTGGCCGCATTACTGCTGTTCACCGGGCTGCCGGCGCTGCTGGTTCTACTGCGCGGGCACGGCACCCGGCGCCGACGCATCGAGCGCCTGGCCGATGAGCAGCCGGCCGGCGCCGGCTGGCGGCGCCGCGACGTGCTCCGCGACCGGCGGATGTGGTTCTACCTGCCCGGGGTGCTGGCCGCCCCCACGGCGGTGACCTTCCTCTTCTTCCATCAGGTCCACATCGCCGACACCCGCGGGTGGCCGCTGGAGCTGATGGCCGCCTCGTTCCTCGGTTTCGCCGCCGCCCACGTGGTGGGACTGCTCTTCGGCGGGCCGTGGGTGGATCGAATCACCGCCCGCCGCGCCCTGCCGCTGGCCCTGCTGCCGCTGCTCACCGGCCTGACGCTGGCTGCACTGTTCACCGGGGCCTGGGTGGTGCCGACCTACATGGTGCTCGCCGGCCTCTCCGCCGGCGTCGGTGCCCCGGCCATCAACGCCCTGTGGGCGGAGCTCTACGGCATCCACAACCTCGGCGGCATCCGCGCCCTGGCCCACGCCGCCATGTCCTTCGCCACCGCGCTCTCGCCGCCGGCAACGGGGCTGTTGCTCGACTGGGGGGTGCCGGTGGGTGTGGTCATCGGCGGGCTGGCGGTGCTGACGGCGGGGGCGGGGGTGTTGGCGGCCGCGGGGCGGAGGCGGGGTGCGACCATTTGAGCTGTCCAAATCGGCAGACAACCCCGCCCCGGAGCTTTTCCCTCACAGTGACCTGGGTTAACCTCAGATTTACTCGCCAGCTTAGTCGGATTTCTGGCTCAGGCGCGCCACCATTCAGCGCAGGAATGCTCGCATGAAGGGAAAGCAGCTGGTTCAGGGAGGAGAGGAGCCGCGCAGCAGCGGGCTCAGTGGCCTGTTGGCGCGCCTGCGTTCCGGCAGGCAGGCCCCCCGGGTTGGCGTCCAGATTCTCCGCACCGGGCAGGTCACGTTGGCCGCGTGCTCGCCCGATGGTGAGCGTCTGCTCGGCTGCGAGCGGCGCACCTGCGGGCCGGAGCAGGTCGGCGACACCCTCGCCGCCATGGTCGAGGCCCACGGCTTGCGCGGGGATCCGGCCTACATCGTCCTCGACGGCGAGGACTACGAGATCCAGCAGGTGGATGCCCCGGGCATCCCCGACGCCGAGCTGAACCAGGCGCTTCGATTCCGCCTGCGCGACGTCTCCTCGGTGCCCGTCTCCGACATGGCCGTCGCCGGCCAGCGTCAGTACGCCAACCGGCGCCAGCAGCCGGATCGCCTGGCCCTGGCCATGGTGGCCCGGCGCAGCCGTGTCCAGGAGCTGGTGGACCTGGTGGCGTACGCCGATCTCGAGCCGCGCGCCGTGCTTGGCCGGGAGACCGTGCTCCACGACGTCGCCACCCATGTGCCCGGGTCCGGGCATCCGATGCTGATGGTCCACCTGGGCGAGGACGACACGGTGATGACCTTCAGCCGCGCCGGGCAGCTGGTGTTGGCGCGTTCCCAGGGGGTCGGCCTGCGCCGCTTGCGCGAGGAGGGCGACGAGGCGGTCCAGGCCCTGCTCCGGGAACTGCAGCGTACGCTGGACTACCACGACTCGCAGCTTTCCCAGCAACCGATTGACCGGATCCTGATGGTTCCCGCCGGTGGGCAGGCGGAGCTGGGCGAACTGCTCGAGCAGCTGAGCCAGTCGCTCCCCGTACCGGTGGCCCGGCTCCAGCTCCAGCAGGTGCTTGAGACGCAGGTGGACGGGGCGACGCGGCTCGACGACGCCACCCAGGGCCACTGCCTGCTCGCTGCCGGGGCCGCGCTGCCACGCGCCAGCCAGAGCGACGTCTCGCTCTACCAGCCCCCGGTACGGCAGTTCGACCCGCTCGCCCCGGCCTCGATCATCGGCTACGCCGCGGCGGCGGCCGTGCTCCTCGGTGTGGTCAGCCTGGTCCAGGGGCGGGTGCTGAGCGGTGCCGAGGACCGTCTGGCCGAAGTCGAGGCCGAGCAGGAGGCGCTGCTCGAGCAGGTTCAGGCCCTGGAGCAGGAAGTGGAAGAGGCCCGGGCGCCTTCGGAGGCCCTGGTCGAGCGCCGGGATACGCTGGAGGCGCAGCTCGGCACGCAGCGACAGTTCCTGGAGGAGCTGCGCGGGATCCACCCCGAAGCCATGGCCGGCTTCTCGGAGACGCTCGAGGGGGTGGGACGCCAGGAGCAGGAGGCGCTGTGGCTGACGCGCATGCACTTTTCGCCGCAGGCGGGCGAGTTCCAGGGGTACGCGCTGGACGCCGCCGAAGTCACGCAGTTCTTCGAGCACCTCGGGATGCAGCGTGAGTTCCAGGGGTGGAGTTTCGACCACCTTGCGCTCGACCGGGTCACCGGTCGCAACGGCGAGGCGGCCGGCATGCGGGCCTACCGCTTCGACGCCGCGGCGCAGCGGGGAGGTGAGCCATGAAGAGGGCGCTGGCGCGCAGCCCGGTGGTGGCGCAGGTCACGGGTGCATGGGATCGGCTGAACCAGGCGCTCTGGCAGCGCACCGTCCGCGAGCGGGTGCTGGTCGGCGTGGCGCTGTTCGCGGTGATTGCCGCGCTCTGGTACTTCTACCTCCATGAGCCGCAGCGTCAGGCGCTGGAACAGGCGCGGAGTTCGGTGGAGAACGCCGAGAACCAGCTCCCGCAGCTGCGGGCGCAGATCGAGGAGCTGGAAGCCGAGCGCGACGCCGACCCCGATGAGGCCATTGAGCGGGAGATCGCCTCGCTGGAGGAAGAGCTCGAGGCGGTTCAGCGCCGGATGGCTGAGGACATGCCCGATTTCATCGAGCCCGGTGACATGCGCGGCGTGCTCGAGGCACTGCTGGCGCGCCGCGACGATACCGAACTGCGGGCGTTCGAGCGCCTGCCCGCCGAAGTGGCCATGGAGGCCGAAGATGAGAACGGCGAGACGCTGAAGGCGTATCGGCACCCGGTGCGGATGGTCTTCGAGGGCGACTACGAGGCCACGCTCCGGTTGCTCGAGGAGGTGGAGAACCTGCAGTGGCAGTTTGCGTGGGAGGAGCTGACCTATGAGGTCGAAGAGTACCCGCTCGGGCGGGTGGAAGTCCGCCTGCACACGCTCAGCGGGCACGAGGCCTGGCTGGATCTCTAGGCTCGCCGGGTCGGTGCTGGGGCTTGTCATCCTCGGCGCCGGCACAACCGCGGCGACGGCCGGGCCGTTCGATCCGACCCAGCCGCCGGCGATGACGCCGGGTCAGCTGCCCCCGCACCTGCGCGACCGTGTGCAGATGCCCGGCGCCGCCGCGGGCGCGCAGGAGGAGCCGGCCACGCCGGTCCACGAGGATCTGCGCATGGTCATCCAGAGCGGAACGTATCACCCGGAGGTGAACGGATCGGCGGCGTTCTTCCGCGATGCCTGGTACGTGCCCGGCCAGGCCGTGGGCGAGGCCGATCTGTTCGGCACGCGTCGCCACGGCGCCGATGTGGATTACGAGGACGGGCGGCACTACGTGCCGGTGGTCGATCACGGGGTCGAGAAGACCCGGCGCCTGCCCAGGGATTTGCCAGGAGAGAAAGCCAAATGAGCGCAGGGAACCTTCTTCGCCACGCGGCCCCGGTCGCCGCCACCCTGGTGTTGATCACCGGATGTGCCAGCACCAGCGTGCATGACGACGAGGAGCGCGCCGCGGAACGCAGCCAGCAGGCCCAGGAGCGCCTCGATCCACAGGATCGCAGCGAACCCCAGGCCGATGACGGTGAGGCGGTGCCGGAAGAGATCGAGGCCGCGCTCTCCGAGGCGCCGCCGATCCATCCCCTCGACCTCCAGGCCGAGGAGCCGCGCTTCGACATCACCGCCGATGAGGTTCCCGCGCGGGCCTTCTTCCACGGCCTGGTCGAGGACACCCCGTATAACGTCGTCGTCCATCCGGAGGTGGAGGGCGAGATCTCGCTGAGCCTGGACGACGTCTCGGTCCCCGAGGTGATGGATACCCTGCGCGAGTCCTACGGCTACGAGTACCAGCGTACCCAGGTCGCCTATCTGGTCCTGCCGGCGCGCCTCGAGTCGCGGATGTTCAACCTCGACTACCTCAACGTCGACCGCGAGGGCGACTCGGGCACCCGCATCTCGGCCGGGGACATCACCGATGATGACGATGACGTCGCCGGCAGCCAGCTGCGCACCCGGTCGCATTCCAAGCTCTGGAAGGACATCGAATCGGTGATTGAGCGCATGATCGCCGATGAGGAAGAGGAAGGCGCCTCGGTGGTGGCGAGTTCCGAGGCCGGCTCGCTGGTGGTGCGCGCCAAGCCGAGCACCCTGGGCCAGGTGGAGCGGTTCATGGACCGCCTGCAGACCAGCCTCAATCGCCAGGTGGTGCTCGAGGCGCGGATCCTGGAGGTGGAACTCCGCGACGAGTTCCAGGCCGGGATCGATTGGGGGTTCGTCGGGCGCATGAGCGGAGAGAACCTGAATATCGGTGTCTCGCCCGGCTCAGGTTTCGGGCTGGATGCCGATGACAACTTCGGAATCGATGTTGCGCGCGATACGCGCGGCTTCGACGGCCTACTGCGGGCCCTGGATCAGCAGGGCGACCTGCAGGTCCTCTCCTCGCCGCGGGTGTCGACGCTGAACAATCAGAAAGCGCTGATCAAGGTCGGGACCGACGCCTACTTCCAGACCGACGTGGACATCGATACCCGAATCCGCGACAACCAGGCGCTGACCGAGGTGGATCCGGAGTTCGAGCCCTTCTTCTCGGGGATCTCCCTCGACGTCACCCCCAACATCACCGAGGAGGGGTGGATCACCCTGCACGTCCAGCCGGCGGTCACCGATGTGGACCAGGTGACGCGCAGCGTCAGTCGCCCGACCGGAGATGGTGGCGATACCGAGGACATCTCCTTCGACCTCGCCCGGATTGATGTCCGGCAATCGGACTCCATCGTCCGGGCCCGGGATGGCGACGTGGTGGTCATTGGCGGTCTCATCGAGGAGCGCGACCGGCAGGTGACCTCGCAGGTGCCGCTGCTCGGCAGCATCCCCTTGTTGGGCTGGTTCTTTACGCAGGAGGAGCAGCGCACGAGCAAGTACGAATTGGTCATCCTGCTCCGCCCGCGCCTGGTGGAAGAAGGGGCCTGGAGCGGCGAAGTCGACAGCCAGATGGAGCGCCTCGATGAGTTCTACAGGCTTCAATAGCAAGCGGCGGATGCGCCGCCGGGGCGCCCGGCTTACCGCCGCCGTGTTAGGCCTGGCCGGCGCCAGCGCGGTCCTGGCGGAGAGCGCGGCGGTTCCCGCCCCGGCAGAGGGGTTGGACCCGGCCGAGGCCGGGTTCATCGAGGAGCTGGCCGACGAAATCCCCGAGGACGAGCTCGACGCGCTGGTTGAGGACGCTCCGGACGGCGCGGCCCGCACCGCAGACGAAGGTGCAGCGGCCGAGCTGGACGAGGCTGTATCCGAAGGGGGCGCCGAAGCGGACGTCGAAGCGGAGGAACAAGCGGGCGCGTTCAGTCGCCGCCCCACCGAGCGCAACCCCGGCGAGCGGGCGCGGGTGCTGGTCGATCAGGCCCGGGAGCACCTGCAGGCCGGGGAGGTCTACGACGCCGCTCGTACCTACCGCCGCGCCCTAGATCTGGACCCGGAGCAGCACGTGGCGCGGCAGGGGTATGCACGCATCCTTGCCGCGAGCGGCCGGCAGGAGCGCGCCCGTGAGGTGCTCCGGGCGGGGATTGAGATCGCGCCCGGGGATCAGGCCATGGCGCGCTTCTACGCCGCTCTGGCCCACGAACTGGGCGACCCCGGGTCAGCCATCGCGGCGCTGGAGCAGGTGCGCGAGGCCGCAGACCGCCCGCCGGGCAGCGTTGAGGCGCAGCTGGCCGGGGTGCACCGCAGCGTCGGGCAGCACGAGCAGGCGCTGGCGCTTTACGAGGAACTGCTCGAGCACGAGCCCGGGAACCTGCGCTGGCAGCTGGGCGTGGCCGTGACCGCCGACGCCGCGGGGCGCACGGACCGCGCACGGGCGGCCTGGCAGGCGGTGGTGGATGCCGGCCCGGATCGCGACGAGGTGGCGGGGCACGCACGTTCGCGGCTCGAAGCGCTGGAAACGGAAACCGACGCCGAATCGTAGCGGCAGGAGGGCGCTATGCTGCGCAGGAAGATCCGCCTCGGGGATCTGCTCGTCGAGCAGGGTCTGATCAGCCAGAAACAGCTGCAGACCGCCCTCGAGCAACAGCGCCAGAGCGGTGAAAAGCTCGGCCGGCAGCTCATCGACCTGGAGTTCGTCAGCGAGGATCAGATCCTGCGAGTGCTCTCCGAGCAGCTCGAGGTGCCCTGGGTCAATCCCAACGACTACTTCCTGGACGCGGATGTCTCCGGCCAGCTGCCGGAGAACTACGCCCGGCGTTTTGCAGCCCTCCTGCTTGAGGAGACGGCGCAGGACTTCCTCGTCGCCATGGCCGACCCGAGCGACCTGATCGCCTACGACGAACTCCAGCGGGTGCTGCACAAGCCGGTCCGGGTGGCGGTGGCCCGGGAGTCCTCGATCCGCGAGCTGATCAACCTCGTCTACCGCCGTACTGAAGAGATCAGCAACATCGCCGAGGAGCTCGGCCGCGAGTTCAGCAGCGCCGATGATATCGACCTCTCCACCCTGCCGGTGGGCGAGGGCGGCGCCAGCGCGCCAGTGGTGCGCCTGCTCCAGTCGCTGTTCGAGGACGCGGTCCAGGTGGGGGCCTCGGACATCCACATCGAGCCCGAGGAGCGCTCGCTGCGCATCCGCACCCGGCGCGACGGCGTCCTTCAGGAGCAGATCTTCCGCCAGCAGAACATCCACGCCGCGCTCGTCTCGCTGCTCAAGCTCATGTGCGGGCTGAACATCACCGAGCGGCGCCTGCCCCAGGACGGCCGCTTCCAGGTCCGCGTCCACGGCCGCAGCATCGACGTCCGCCTGTCCACGCTGCCGCTGCAGCACGGTGAGGGCGTGGTGATGCGCCTGCTCGACCAGACCGGCGGCGTGAGCTCTTTGGGTGAAACCGGCATGCCGGAGGACCTGCTCCAGCGCCTGCGGCGACTGATCCATATGCCGTACGGCATGGTGCTGGTCACCGGGCCGACCGGTTCCGGCAAGTCGACGACGCTCTACGGGGCTTTGTCGGAGATCAACCGGCCCGGCGTCAAGATCATCACCGTCGAGGATCCGGTGGAGTATCGGGTGCCGCGGATCAACCAGGTCCAGGTCCGCGAGAGCATCGGTCTGACCTTCGCGCGGGTGCTACGCACGACCCTGCGCCAGGACCCGGATATCGTCATGGTCGGCGAGATGCGTGACGAGGAGACCGTGGACATCGGCATGCGGGCGGCGATCACCGGCCACCTGGTCTTCTCCACCCTGCACACCAATGACGCCGTCTCCACCGCCAACCGCCTGCTGGACATGGGCGCCGAGCCGTACATGCTCGTCGCCGCGCTGCGCGCCATCCTGGCCCAGCGCCTGCTGCGCCGGATCTGCACCAAGTGCCGGCAGCCCTACACGCCCAACGATCAGGAACACGCCTGGCTGCAGAGCGTCTTTGGCGAGGACGCCAGCCGGGTCCAGCTCTACCACGGGCGGGGGTGTCCCTCCTGCAGTCAGACCGGCTACAGCGGGCGGATCGGCGTGTTCGAGCTGCTGGAACTCAACGCCGACATGATCGAGGCCCTGCGCCAGGGCGACCAGTCGGGCTTTGCCGCCGCCTGCGCCGCGGACCCGGGGTACCGGCCCATGAGCCATGTCGCCCTGGACTACGCGCAGCAGGGGGTGACCACCCTCGAGGAGGTCTTCCGCGTGCTCGGCGAGATGGACGAGAGCACCATGCGCGACGAGAACCGGGCGGTTCAGGTGCAGGCCGCCGAGGAGAACGCCCACGGGGCGAGCAGCGCCGCCGGGACGGGGGCCGCGCCCCAGGCGCGCCCCTCGGAGACCACTGCAGGGGACTGATCGGGAGGGGGCATGCCGAATTTCCGGTACCGGGGCCGCGCACAGGACGGCCGCGAGGTGCAGGGCCGTATCGAGGCCCCGAACCGCGACGGCGCCATTGACGAGGTGCTCTCACGCGGCGTGACCCCGATCTCGGTGGAAGCCGCCGGCGGTGACGGGGGCGGCGGCAGTGGCCTCAACATGGACCTCACCGAGCTGCTTGAGCAGTACAACATCGGGCAGAAGGTCACGCTCGAGGAGCTGGTTACGTTCGTCCGCCAGCTCAGCGCGCTCCTCCACGCCGGGGTGCCCATCATCCGCTGCCTGCGCGGGCTGGCCGAGAGCGGCAGCAACAAGCGCCTGAACCGGGCGCTGGAGGAGATCGCCGCCAGCCTGGAGAGCGGCCAGTCGCTCAGCCAGGCGATGGGGCGGCACGACGACATCTTCCCGACCCTGCTCATCGCCATGGTGCGCGTCGGCGAGGACTCCGGCCAGCTGGAGGAGTCGCTCAACCGCATGGCCGAGAACCTGGAGCAGGAGCGTGTCACCCGGCAGCGGGTCAAGCAGGCGCTGCGCTACCCCACGTTTGTCTTTATCGCCATCGCCATCGCCCTGGTGGTGGTCAATATCTTCGTCATCCCCGCCTTCAGCGACATCTTCGAGCAGATGGGGGCGGATCTGCCCGCGGCCACGGTGGCGCTGATCACCACCTCCGAGTTCATGGAGGAGCAGTGGCTCTACCTGCTCATCGGGGCCGTTGGGGCCTACTTCGCCGCGCGGGCCTACCTGCGCTCGGAAAACGGCCGCTACCTCTGGGACCGATTCAAGCTCCGCTTGCCGGGCATCGGCAAGATCCTGCAGCTGGCGCTGCTCGCCCGCTTCGGCCGGACCTTCTCGATGGCCGTGCGCTCCGGCGTGCCGTTGCTGCAGGCGATGGACTCCGTGGCAGAAGCCACGGATAACGCCTATATCGGAAGGGGCATTCGGACGCTGCGCGACGGCATCGAGCAGGGCGAGAGCCTCCACCAGGTGTCGGTGCGCAGCGGGCTGTTCACCCCCCTGGTGCTGCAGATGCTCGCCGTGGGCGAAGAGACCGGCCAGGTTGCGGACATGATGGACCACGTGGCCGATTTCTACGAGCGCGAGGTCGAGGCGGACCTGGAGAAACTCTCCTCCTACATCGAGCCGTTCGTCATCGGCTTCATCGCCCTGCTGGTGCTGGTCCTGGCCGCAGGCATCTTCCTGCCCATGTGGCAGTTGGGGACCGAAGCCCTTTAGGGGGCCGTAGTCCCGTCAGCGCAAAGACAGTCCGCCCCCCGGGCAAGCCGGGGGGAATGAGGTAGACCATGAAAAACGAAGTGCCGCGCCTTCCATCGGCTCCGCGTGCCCCGGCCCTCCGCCGGCGCCAGCGGGGCGTCACGCTTGTTGAAATCACCCTAGTTCTCATCATCGCGAGCGTACTCGTCGCCATCGCTGTGCCGAATTTTGGTGGGGCGCAGGAGCAGCTCGACCTAGAAGAAGTACAGAGCCGTCTGGCATCGGATCTACGGATTATGCGGCAGGATGCCATGCGGTGTGGAAACCCTGATAATGACCCGCCGTCGATCAGTTTTGATGGCAAGGTTAACGGGAACGAATACGATTGGCGAATAAATAGTTCTGGATGCCCCGGCGGGATAGATGTACAGCGTAGATGCGAGGACTTTTCAGCCGATTTTAATTGCAAAAATAATTTTACTATCGACTATGATGAGACTATCGAATTTAAATATCCATATGGCGAGGTGGATAGCGAGCACGAAATAACCATTAGCTCAGGAGATGAAGAGGTGAGCATCTGTCTTGACGGCGACTCCAGCGCGGTGCAATCCGATGAATGTTCGTAAGATTAAGAGTGGGCCAAAGAAGCAGTCAGGATTAACCCTGCTGGAAACGATTGTAGCAATCCTCGTCTTGGGGTTCGCTATGGCCGGTCTTGCCGCTGTGGTGCCCCTTTTCCAGTCGCTGGATGATGTTGATGACATCGATCGCTTCGCACGGAAAGCCCAGGGTTGTGCCGAGGTCATCCTCGCTTGTCACCGTGCCGTAGGAGAGGATGCTTTTGACGGTTCAAATGTTGAAGGGTTAGATGAATGCGGCGGTTTAGACGATGACGATGAAGATATCACTGTTGACGATCTTCTCGATACCGGTACCGGTAATGACTGTGACATTGACGTAGATTTAGACGCCTATTGCGGTAATAACGATCTTGGCATTGAGGTGTACTGTAATGTTGTAGGTGATGATTACACTGAGTTTATGATCACCAGCGATGTGGATGGAGCATCGCCGGTTTACTTTGGGTTGCCGGTTACAGACTAAGGGCGGTCAATAAGATGAAAGATACGCAGACACCGTTGCCTAAAAGACTTTGCAGCCAGCGAGGAACAGCGGGTTTTACCCTCCTGGAGCTAGTCATTGTCCTTGCTCTTTCATCTTTGTTGGCCGTTCTGATAGCGCGACCTTTAGCTTCTGTGTTTGAGGTGCGAACAGTTTTTCAGGACGAGGTCACCACGAAAGAAGAGCTGAATTATGCGCTTCAAAGAATGAGTCGCGAGGTAATGGTGGAAGCATCAGGTCCGGGGAAATGCCCAGATTATGATGAGGATATATTGGTCGGGGTTGGTGAAGAGTGGCGGCCAGATGATTTGACCTGCGAGGAGTATCAAATCGAAGCCCCTGATCGTGATGGTGATATATATCTCTACGAATTGATTTTTGAATTTGATGCTGGCGAGAACGTGAAGACGGTTGTTGGGACACGGAACTACTAGATTTGTGATCCTTTCGGAGAGGGGTAAGGCTATTATGTTAAGACAACAAAAAGCTCGAGAAGCGTCCGTGCGGGGCGACCAGGGCGGGGGAGTACTAATCATATCGGTCTTTGTCCTGCTCGCCGTCGGCGCGATATCAGCCACGATGGCGGCTCTGTTGACGGGTAGGGCAGAGACGAGCTCGGTGCTCCTTGATGATGTTCGTGCATTCTACGCCGCTGAGACGGGCTCGTTACTCGGGGTTCAGATGGAGGACCGGGACGCCGTACACGCTTTCGGGGATAGGGAGCCGGTGGGATTCCATTTCGACGGTGCACCGGTTGGCGTGGAAGACGATGATCCGGTGTTCAGGTTCACGGGGCTGGATGCGGCGTCGCGAGATCAAGCCCGAGCCGAGCATGTGCTCGATGTCGGGCTCCCCATCAACCGCCTGTCCACCGATGCCATCACACAGCATCTAGCGGATCAGCAGGCGTGCCTCGAGGATCTCGATTTTGGCTGGTTCGAGGTAGACGAGATATGCCCGGGGGATCCGCTCTTCTACTGGATTGCCCACCTGGTCGATCCCGCGGGGTATGAGTCGGACGTGGGCCTGGAGCTGTACGGCAACCGCCTGGATATCCCCCAGGGCGCTGATGAGGTCCATTTCCAGCGGCCTGTGCTTTTCGAGGACTCGGTGACCATCAGTATCGATTCGGCCGCGGCAACGCGGGCGGATATTTACTTTGACGAAGGCGTGGTGTTTGGCGGGGACGCCACCCTGCTGGTCGAGGGACAGGCGCAGCAGCAGAGCGGCTGGACCGATTTCGAGTTCCGGGATACGGCCGTCTTCCGCGGTGATGTCCACCTCTTCAGCGGTGACGATAGCCTGTTGGCGCTGGGTGAGCCACCAACGGAGTACTGTGCCGAGTGGGGGTTGTTGGGGTGGTGTGCTCGGTCCGAGGACTATGATCCCCCGCGCGACTTCGATCGCCTGCGTTACTCGACGCTATCGTTCGGGGGCGACGTCTATTTCGGCCACGATAACGCCCCGGAGCTGCCGCTCGTCCATGATACCGGGCGCGCAGGGAGTATGGATTCTGGTATCTCTTTCGACGGAGATGTGTTCACTAAAGATAAGGACGGCTGGGCCAGCTATGCGGACAATGACATCGACTATGTGCGTGGGGGACCTGAGATAACGGGCAATGTTATCTGCACGGATGAAGAACTCCCCGTGAGCTGCGATCCGGAGTTCGCGGTGGGTGACGTGGATGGTATAGTCCAGAGTTGGTCGTACCGCGAGTGAGCTTGTAAATTGCTCATTCGCCGTTGCCTATCGCGGTAACAGTGAGAGGCGGGCCGCTCCATTCATGCCTGAATTACGATGAAAAGGGACAATGAGCGGTCCACCGCAGTTGACCCTATGGTCCGCGCCCAGGATCCGGCTGGGGTGCGGACACAACTCGCCTGGACGCCAGCTACTTGAGTCTCGGGCCGGGAGACCGTGAGCACTTCTCCGATGAGCCTCGTTATGCCGGAGTCTCCGCGACGGTCGCGCCGTAGAGCCCCGGCATGGCGGAGTCTGATCGCTCCCACTGTAGGTGGTCACCTTAGCGGTCCGGAGGTGAGGCAGCGGCAGTGATGAAGGCCGAGGGTCCGTGGGGCGGTGGCCATTCGACACCTAAGGCACGTCGGCCTGAAGGCCCGCAACGAAGGGGGTCTGAGAGACAGATGTCGAGGATCCACGGACCCCAGACCCCCCAAGAAATGCTCCTCATCCATGAGCGCATCCCAGCGCTGCGCCTAGAGCTCGGTCTCCGCCGGGATCCAGGACAGCCGCCCGAGCTCATCAAGCAAGCGCGGCCACGGCCAGCCCGTGATCGAGGCGGGCACATGCTGCCCAATGACATGGCCCTCCGTATCCATGCCGAAGCATGCTACGCCCCCTCAAAGCGGGTGTCCAGACGAGATTTGTCCGCATCCCAGGTACATTAAGAGCTGCTAATACTCGCCCCATGGTGTACTGGCTTCCACGTCGATAGGGTTCTGGTCAGCCGACAGTCGCGAGTGGCGCTGGCAATCTTCTTCCGTGCCTAGGCATAGGTAATCCAGCTCAATGGAGTCCCCTTCCCATGCAATGGTGAACCTGGCGCTCGGGTGGTTGATTTGCTCTTTGGTAACCCCTGTCATCTCGACGGCGTAGTCGTACCCAAGCTCTTTCAGATCTGCTGTGCGTGCGTGTGAAGAGACGAACATTCTTTCTCGGTTTGCGTCTTCGCTGTCTTTTTCGTTTTTTTTGACCTTGCCCAATTGTCGCAAACCGAAATCTTTGACGACTCCCTCGGAGCGGGCGCTGAGACTCAAAAAGAGGTACCAACTCTGGTCGGCAGGAAAGTCCTCCTTAATTAAGCTATCAACCGGTTGGTTGCGATTGAAAGAATCTCGTCCGGAGCCGCTGCTTAACCAAAGGCGGGGGGGGTCGAGATCGGTATTAAAGTCCCGCGGGTTGCCAGCGGAAAGGTTGGTCCAATAGTTTTCGCCGAGGAGGGATCCAGCCGGGGCATGCCCTCTGTTTTCGAGTAGTGCGTCCGTGAACACCACCTCCACCGTTCTTTGGGCGCGAGCGTTTTCCTTGTCGCCTTCCGGAGTCCAGCCGGTAATGGTGACGAGGCAATTTTCGTCGGGAGAGAGCCCAGCTGATACGGAGAAGTTTCCACCTTCGTCTCCCTCGAATGCGGGCGTATGTTCAGAGGTCCAGTCGTCGAGCGTTCCGCACATCTGCTCGACGTCCGAGAGGTCCGGGTTGTCGCGCAAGAAACCACTGGTTCGTTCCAAACCGCTCTCGGCCGCGTACAGGGCGCGAACACCATCCCGTTGTGTGTCGCTGGTGACAATGTCGGTAAGGAGGGTGGTGGTCAGTGCCGCGACCCCGGCACCGACGAGGACGAGGAGGAAGATGAGCGACACGAGGAAAGCCCCGTGCTGCCGCGGGTGCCCGGTGAAGCGAGTGCCGTGATTGTCCATGTCGGGCCCTGCCTTGTTGCTACTGGCGGGGGAATACAGAGGCGCTGATTGACGTTTCGCCGCCGCGCCTACCGTCGTTGAGTTCCATGCGCCACACATATCCTCGGTCGTGCTCGTTCTCGAGGGGATCTTCATTCAGTGTTAGGTCGACAGAGGCAAAGTCGCAGGAGCCGCCATCATCGAGTTTCGCCAAGGGGACTCCATTGCGCCGCAAGTACCCATCGGCCGTGCGGTACTCGTAAATGACCTCGCGGGTCGCGCCGTTAAGGATCTTCTTGGTGAACACCAAACGGCACTCGCCAGCGGCGAGATCGTCGGCCTGGTGGGGCTTCTCGGTAGCCATTCGCATGTCCCGAACCCAGCGTTCCGTCGCCAAGGTCAGCTGTCGGGAGATATCGGCCTCTCGTTGCGCGTCGGTCCAGACGCCGAGCGCTCCGCTGAAGATCCCAGCCAGCACGCCGGAGAGGATGCCCGCAAGGATCAGCACCAAGACAAGCTCTAACAGCGTGAAGCCGCGCTGGTCACGTTTCCGGGGAGGCACAGTAGGCGCTACGTCCACTTCCCGTTCCTCTTTCATGGCCGTTGCTCGAAGTCCACGACCGTCATCCGGAGGGGCTCAGTGCCCCAGCGCGATGTCACCGGTTCCACCTCGAAGACGTAGAAGTTGTCTTTAGGTCCCTCCAGCACTTCAAGGCGTACCTTTTCTTTCAAGCCATCGGCCAACTTAATACGATTGGCCAGCTCGTCCGAGCTGAGCCCGACGAGAGCCTCCCGCGGGTCATCAGAGAACAGGTCACCATAGCGCTTTGCCGCGAGCATATGCTCCATGGCCGTCTGCATGAGCTGGGTATTCTGGGCGTAATCACGATCAAGGCCGATCTGCGGCAGCAGCGCGCGCCACCAGTTGGCAAGAGCCGTTACGACGATGCCCAGAATGACGAGCGTGACGATCAGCTCGAGGAGGGTGAATCCTCGGGTTCGAGTCGGCGGACCGGTGCGTCTTAGGACTCGCATGGGCGAGTCTCCACATAGCCAGTTTCCACGTAGATACAAAGGCGGCTCTCATCGCCGTTGCGTCGGAGGCTAAGAGTCACCGACTCCCCACCGCGTACCACACGCCCGTAAGCGGATTCGAAGCACAAGGGCTCGCCCCCGAGGTCGAGTGAGACACCGTCGAGCGGGCGGGCGGTTGAGCCGTCCGCCCAGGAGCTCGAGGTACCGTCGATTTCCAGGTGGTAGGCGTCGTCCTCCGAGGGCATCACGCAGGCGCGTGCGCCGCGGTTCATTGCCTGGGCCTGGGCGTAGCGAAGATCCGCTGCCAGCCGGTCCTTCTGCCCCAGCCCGACGCCCTGTGGCCAGGCCCCGACCGCCACTGAGGCCAGGATGCTGAGAATGACCAGAACGGTGACCAACTCAATCAAGGTCATCCCCTGGCAGTTGCCTGGGACCATGCGGAGGGGGTGCGGCAATCGCTGCCATCCAGACGCTGTACGATCCTGTCCGCTCATGTGTTGTGCCCGTCCCCACCCTAGAAGCGGCGCACCCCTGAGTCCCAGCCAGAAGCCGCTCGATCTCGATCAACCTTCAGCATAGCATAAGCAATGGAGAAATCATGGGAATTTTGTTCCGTCAAAGCTGACTCGTAGGTGTTGAGCATCCAAGTCCGCGTCGACCTCTGGGTTCTAGCTGCGTAGATGATTGTTGGAAGGAGGCGCGATCAAGTAACGAAAGGCTTACGATACTCCTGAAAGCAATAAAGCACGGCAGCAAGAAGCAATGTGGCTGCGATGAGTTCTATGGATTCTTCGACGAGGCCATCCATGAACTCGAAGGAAGAGATGGCGGTGCAGGTGTAGACCTCGTCACTCCAGGGTAGAGAGATTGTGCGGCCTTCTATGAGGCGTTCCTGGATCCAGGAACCAACAACTCTGTACCAGTCGCCAATGTTCCGTGTGGCCGATGCAAAGGCGATGAGGCCATAGATGGGGTAGCCGATCAGTAGAAGGCGTCTGGCGAGCTTGGGCAGCGTTCCTGAGCGTAGAATAAGGAAGAGAGCCAGGAGCATCACGCTGGCTAAGAAGACGTAGTAGCTAAGCTCTACGGTAGCTTGAAGAACAGGGGTAGTGCTGTCGATCTCCAAGATGTTGCGGGTTATGTAGTGGCGGGTGTTATGAGCGTCTTCAAGGTATAAAAGAAGGAAACCTGCGGCGAGAACCCACCAGCCTGCTGTAGGTTGGTGGCTTTTGGCTTGGTAGGCGAGGCAACCAGCGCTGAAGACGAAGCCTAGAGCGAGGTAAGCATGTTGAAGAATCTCGACCGGTCCGGCTTCTGTGAAAAAATAAAATGTTGTAAATGTATCGAAGTGGCTAACAAGGTTAATATTATGGCAGAAGTCGGATAGGAACGCTCCGGTGTAACCAATGATTAAAAAGAAGGTGGTGAACCAGAAGAGGATCTGAGGTTTGTAATAGCTCATGCGAATATTAGAGGTCAATAATATTGCGGGCCACCCGAAGGTGGCCCGCAATATTATAATTACTCATAAAAGGTAGGTGTTTTTACGAATCTTCAACAACGGCGCATCGGGCCTCGTTATTATCCGGATCATCTAGAGCATTCTGAGGAATACGAAAATCCGCAACGAGGTCGTCATTATCGGTGTCGTCGTTCCAATCCCTGATAGTGTAGTTGTCTAAGTCGGGCATGCTAATCGTAGCAATCCCCAGATCGTCGCCGCTGTACCAGCCGGAGGGATCAAGACTGTCACCCGCTGCATCATTAAAAATGTCACAACGCAAGTCGTCGTTCCAAGTTGTACCACTACGCGTGCGGACACCGACGTCTACTTCAGACAATGCACTATTAATGGAGCTGATGGCTGAGGTGACCTCAGCTCGCTCCTGAACACCCAGAAACTGCGGCACCGCAATCGCGGCGAGAACACCAAGCACTGCCAACACGATAACCAGCTCAATCTTAATTAAATTATGACCGTTCGAAAAAGCTTGCAGGTTCAGACACCTATGCTCGCGGGCAGAGCCGTGTGAAGCCGCACCTATCCTATGCCTAACAGTAGGCCCTCCTATCGCGTCGACCGAATGCAACCTTGATTTCAATCATGAGGCGGACAAAGTATTTTGTAAACTGAGCTATAGAGGGAAAAGGCAGCCGACGCATTAGGTCAAAACCACCTATCATGTGCATATGCGACCGAGAAAAGAATATCATTATTAAAAATAATCAGCGATAAGTCGCCTTGTTTCTATTAACGTTCCGGTAGAGATTATTATAAAGAATCTTCGGCATTTGTTTTAAAGAAACATAAGCAAAACAAAAAATAAAAGACGGCAACTAACGGAAATAGCGAGTTCATCTTGAAAACCGGAACACTGCCTCTATAATGGACCTTCGTCACGCCATAATGACGTAGCCGAAGCCAGTGGGGGTGCGCCGTGTCATCGAAATTAACGGAGACGTTTATTAAAAAGAAAATTCAAGAGGTCCAGAAAGGATCGAAGAAAAAAATAATTTCCGATGAAAGAATCAAAAACCTGATCGTAGAGATCAGACCTAGTGGTAGTGCCAGTTATTTTTATCGATACCGAGATGCAGACAACAACATTAGGCACGTAAAGATCGCGCGGTTTGAAGAAATAAAACTAAAAGATGCTAGGAGCGCAGCCCAAGCGAAGGCGGCCAAAATAGTTAGCGGGGAAAACCCGAACCCCCAAGATGAAAAAATAAAAAGACGACAATGTCCAACGCTAAAAGATTTCTTCAATGAAGTCTACATGCCTTATTCAAGGGCGAACAAGAGAAGCTTTGTCACGGACCAACAGTTAGTAGGAAAACACGTTCTTCCTTATCTTGGAGATCGCAAACTAATTAATATTTCGAAGAAAGACGTTGAGAAGTTTTTGGACGTGTTAGCGGAAAAGGGACTAAAGCCATCCACCAGGAAAAGAATTGTGGCAACGTTGTCACATGTCTACACCATAGCTATGGAACAAGAAATACCTATGGTTACCGGTAACCCGGTCAAAAAAGCCAAGAAGCCAAAGGTTTACAATGAAAAAGAGAGGATTTTGTCGAAGGACGAAATCGAGAAACTTTTAAAAACCGCTAAAAAGCACAAGCACCCTCACCTACACAATATAATAAAGCTTTTAATTTTGACAGGAGCGAGAAGGTCTGAGGTGCTTAATGCCCGGTTTAGTCAGTTCAATTTGCAAGAACAGGTCTGGTATGTAAACGGAAAATCTGGACCACGAAAGGTGATGTTACCTAATTCCGCTGTAGACCTTGTTTGCAACATTACGAGAAAGGATGGGACTGATTTGCTGTTTCCAAAGCCAGGAACTCGCGAGCCATATAAGTGTATCAATGATCCTTTTAAGCGGGTTTTGCGTAAAGCAGGCTTGGATGAAAATATTCGAGTGCATGACCTTCGCCACACTTTTGCTTCATTAACTTTAAAGAGTGGCGCTGGGCTTCCGGAAGTGCAAAGACTTCTTGGGCATTCTTCGATAAACACCACCATGAGGTATATACATCTGCTAGATAGCGATTTGAAAAAGTATAGCAATGCTGTTGCGGAGAAAATCAATGCGTAGGCAGGGTCAGCAAAATGACCCCTCATCTCAAAGTCAGAAGAAGATGAGGGGTCTTTCCCCATGTTCTAGCAAAAGGGTCAACAAAACAACTTCGAGCAACTTTGCATCTCACCCTCATCATCTACTCAGAAGCTCTGTGCGGCTCTCTGTGGCTTCATTGCAGGGGAGGCAGTGCACCCCTACCGACCCCCTCCGTTAAACACAGCTATTGCCTTCTCTATCCATTCCCTAGGAAAAATAGAAGTCGTCCCAGACTTCATCACATCCAGAAAGTCATATCAGCTTATTATACCTCCCATCAAGATTCATCAAATCGAAGGCGAAAACTTCTGATCCAACAGAACCAAGCTGTTTCGTTAAGTACTGATAAAGAGCCTCGTCATTGTATATATGCTGGAAGCTTGATTCAAAAGAGTAAAAGTCTGGTTTCCCTGTTCTTTGATCAACATTGTTCCAAGTCTTTTCTAATATATATTTGAACAACTCTTCATTCCCGCATCTCCTTATTTGGCTATCCGTAGATAATTTTTCAAGGAAATCCCCAATTATCAAATGAACATGGTAACCATGATATTGTGACTTCTCTATAAAAACCAACCATTGAAGACTTTTCTTAGATCTTTTGCCGAAGATTTCATTATTGAGGTTCTTCAGGAATTTGCTAACAACATTTTTGGACTCTTCGTAGGATGTCATCTCATTCCTGAAAGTTAATGTTACGAAGTATTCCCATTTTATGTTGTTGAGGTTAGAGACCGTAGTTAACCAGTTTGTTATCTCTGATCTTGCAAATTTTTTCTTGTTAGCTTGAACAAGCTCCTGGTTAGGTAAGATCTCTGTGAAATCTTTTTTATTAACGATTTCATCAAATGCTTTATGTTGGCAGTGTTTTTTATTTTTAAGAAGGCTATATTGATGTGATTGCTGATGTATCATGTTTTATTCTCCTTTGTTCATTATTTCTTCATAGTTATCAATAATTTAGACACTATTAAACCAAGGAAAGCTCTCAAGTAGCTTTCGCGGTTTCATTTATTGTTGAGGCCCAACTAACGTCAACAACCAATCGCCTATAGCGTTAGAGGTTGCTCAACTTGTTAATAACATCGTTCAAAATCAAAAACAGGGAAGGTAAGCAAGACAGCAAAGAGGAAGGGAGCATCTATAAAATTATCTGGCTTGCTAAAAGAAAGTGATATCTAAATGGCCTTAAAAGACAGTAGGCGCCTATCTGTCATAAATATTTATAGCAAAAAGAAAATATACGAAATGAGCAAAGAAAATTTTTATATCATCATCGCTGGTGAAGAGATCGGGGCAGACGAGCTTGTAAACGGTCAAATGGCTGCAAAGATAACAGGCTTATCTGTCCGTCAGCTTCAGAGGCTTCGTCTTGAAGGGCGTCTTCCATATTACCAGTACTCAGACAACTGTATTCGCTACCTTGTGCGAGACATCGTTGAGTTCTCTGAATACTCAAGGCATGAGAAAAACTAATGATAATAAACTTCTATCATGGCTGCGTGCAGCAACTCATGCAAAGTATGGTTGGATAGCTCAATGTCTTCGTGGAAGCAATAGTACGATATATCAATAAAAGTTTGTTCCGGTGTAAGGCCGTGGTGCAATAAATCAACAAATTTCATATAAACAAACGCCCAGTCTTCAAATTTTTCTTTCATTGTTCCTCCTTTTGTTGTGCGTGTTCCAAAAAATTTATATTAATGTTATTCTGCTCCTTTTCCGCTCTAGAGATTCCAAGTATAATTGGTTCAGATTCTCGGTCAAGAGACGCAAGAGAAATTGACCAGGAAGGAATTTTGTTATAAAGATTTTCTGAACAAAAAGGGGAAGGTTTATATTAATACTATTGTTGGCCGCTTATGTTCTGGAATTTCGTGATAGCCCTTGGTGTTCCGTCAATGGCAAAAGGTGTTTGTATTAATAATTTCGGGTTCAGGTTGTCATCAAGATGTTTGTACGAAAGAGAGATAGAAGAGCGGGGCGAGAAAAGAGAGAATGGATTAATTATTTTATCGTAGAGAGGGAAGAGAGCGATAATAGGAAAGATCGAATCTCACGACGCTGAGATCTTTGAAGAACGAGTTTGAGATCAAGATACAAAAGGCTTACGATATTCCTGAAAGCAATAAAGCACGGCAGCAAGAAGCAATGTGGCTGCAATGAGTTCTATGGACTCCTCAACGAGGCCATCCATGAAGTGAAAGGAAGAGATGGCGGTGCAGGTGTAGACCTCATCACTCCAGGGTGGAGAGATTGTACGGCCTTCTATGAGGCGTTTCTGGATCCATGAGCCAACCACCCTGTACCAGTCGCCAACGTTCCGTGTGGCGGATGCAAAGGCGATCAGGCCATAGAGGGGATAGCCGATCAGAAAAAGCCGTCTGGCAAGCTGTGGTAGCGTTCCCGAGCGGAGAAGGAAGAACAGCGCCAGGAGCATCACGCTGGCTAAGAAGGCGTAGTAACTCAGCTCTATGGTAGCTTGAAGGAGCGGCGTTTCGCGGTCTATGTCAAGAAGGGTGCGGGCAATGTAGTGACGAGTGTTGTGGGCGTCTTCGAGGTATAAAAGCAGGAAGCCCGCGGCGAGGATCCACCATCCTGCTGATGGTTGGTGATTCTTGGTTTTATAGGCGACGCAACCAGCGCTAAAGACAGCGCCTAGGGCAAGATAGACGTGTTGAGCCCTTTCAACAATACCGGCTTCATCAAAAAAATAAGAAAAAACCCAGTCATGAAAGATATAATGAGATGTTAGGCCGCAAAAATCACTAATGATGGCGCCAAGGTAGCCCGCTAGTAGTATTACGATTGTGGTAAGGAGAGCGGGGCGGTGGAATGATATTGCGAACATTTTCATATTTTAATATATACGAAAAAAAAGTGGCCACCTAGAGTTAGGTAGCCACATTAAGCAGGACCAAACTAGTTGAGACTACGACGTACCGCCATCGTGGAGGTAGCAGGTCTCGGCATCGCCGCCGGTGGCAGTCCCGGGAATAGTTACGCTGCTCGCATAATCGCCATTGTTGTCGTCAGCATACCAATCCCAATCGTCGTCGGAAAGGTTCGGTTGTGGTATTACTGACAAGTCGTTGCCTTCGTACCAGCCATTTGGATCAAAATCGTCATTTGAATTAGGGTCGCCAAGTTGATCGCAGGGCTCACTTTCAAAGACAGTCTCCCAATCAAGATCTCTCCGCGTACGAACCTGGGAGTTCGCGTCAGTGATAGCACTGGCTACGGCGCTGCCAAAAGTAGCTGCGCTAGCTCGTTCCTGAATTCCCGTGAACTGAGGCACCGCAATCGCGGCGAGGATGCCCAAAACAGCTATGACTATGACCAGCTCAATCAACGTGAAGCCTTCTTCACGCTGACGGCGGCGGCGGGGCTCACTGCTCAGGCGGTGGACGTACTGCTTGGCCAGGTCGACGAGGCTGACCGTGCGGGAGTGGCTGGATCGCTCCATGCTTTCCTCCATCGGGCTACTCTCCTGCTTTGGTTCGGCCGCGTACGGCCGGTCGGTTACTGCATAGCGCCCGTGGGGGAGGCGGGCACGAGACTGCAGTAAACCTATAGTAAACGTGGGAACTGGCGATGTGAAGCGAGGCAAGCGCGCGATACCGCCCCGGAGCGTGTCAAACCGTCGCGGGAAGGGATGCCGGGTGGCTATCCGCCGGGGTGCGCAGTGGTCTATGCTGGACCGGTCGTGGGTCGGTCGGCTCGCGGCGCCCATGAAGGCTACGGAGAAGGCCGCCCATGGTACGGATTGACCGCTGGCTGGCGCTCGCCCTGACGCGCTGGCAACACCCCGCGGGGCTGCGGCGTTGGCTGGCGGTTGCGGGGATCGCTGGGCTCATCGCCGCGGCGACCTTCCTGGTCTGGGAGACCGGCGGTATCCGGTACGCGTTTTCCCACGTCATGTATGTGCCCGTGCTGCTCGGCGCCGCCCTCTTCGGCGCTGCCGGCGGCGTGGCCGCGGGGCTCGCCGGCGGGCTCGCTCTGGGGCCGGGGATGCCCATCGATACCGCCACCGGCGAGATGCAGGACCCGGTCAACTGGATCTACCGCACTGCCTTTTTTGTCTTTGTCGGCGGTGTGGTGGGCATGCTCGGTCAGGCGGTGGCCCGCCTGCTCGGCGAGGACCCGGTCAGCGGGGCGCCGAGCCAGCAGCCGCTACGCCAGGCGCTAGAGCGGACGCTGGAGCCGCCGGTGTCCGGACACGCCCCGCGGCGCCTCTCGGTGCTGGTGGCCATCTTCGACAACTACACCGAGCTGGTGAACACCTTCGGCCCGGAGGTGGGCGTGCGGCTGATTGGTGGCGTGGTGCAGCGGCTCCAGGCCTCGTGCCAGGGCGATGCCGGGGTCTACCACCTCCACGGGGAGCGGTTCGCGGTGGTCGTCGACGGGGAGCGGCTGGATGATGTCCGAGCGCGCATCCGCGCGCACTCTATGGAGCCCCTGGTCGCCGATGGGGTGCCGCTCTACGTGAACCTGACCTTCGGGCGGGCCGATCATCCGGAGCACGGCGCCAGCGCCGAGGAGCTGATCCAGCGCGCGACCATCGCCGCCGATCTGGCCAGCCGGCGGGGCGAGCGCGAGCGCGTTTACGATGCCGGCAGTGATCAGACCAGCCGCGAGAACCTGGTGCTGCTCAGCGGCTTCCGGCGTGCGGTCTCCCACGGTGAGCTCTGCCTCTACCACCAGCCCAAATGGCACCTGGAGCAGGAAAGGGTGGTGGGTACCGAGGCGCTGCTGCGCTGGCAGCATCCGGAGCACGGCCTGTTGACCCCGGTGCGCTTTATCCCGCAGCTGGAGAGCAGCCACCTGATCCACGAGCTGACGCCCTGGGTGGTCTCCGCCGCGCTGCGCGATCTGGCCGAGCTCCAGCGCGATGGTCGCCCCTGGCACGTGGCGTTGAACCTCTCCGCACGCAACCTCAACGACGACGGACTGATCGGCGATCTGGAGCGGGCCCTCGCGGAGACCGGCACCTCGCCAGAGCAGCTGGAGGTGGAGGTCACCGAGTCGGCGGTGCTCGCCGACCCGCAGCAGGCCCGCCGGGTGCTCGGGCGGCTGCGGGACTGGGGGGTGGGGGTGGCCATCGACGACTTCGGCGCCGGGCAGACGTCGCTGGGCTACCTGCGCCGTCTGCCGGCGACCAGCCTCAAGATCGACCGTGCCCTGATCCAGGAACTGGCGGGGCCGTCGTCCGACGGCCGGGTCGTGGAGTCGGTGGCCGGCCTGGGTCGTCGGTTGGGTATGGAGGTGGTCGCCGAGGGCGTGGAGGATCGCGCCACCCTGGCCATGGCGCGCAGCGCCGGGTGCGATATCGTTCAGGGGTACGGGATCTGCCCACCGCAGCCCATGGAGACCATTCGCGAGGCCTTTGCGCGGGAGCGCTCCGGCCAGGCGCAGGACTTTGCAGTGGGGTCATCGCCGGAAGCGTGACGGGCGGCGAGACCATGCCGAAGGAAAGCTGAAAAAAACTG
>NZ_JAJNRF010000008.1:0-126577 GCF_022228075.1 Halorhodospira sp. 9628 | reverse complement strand
GGGGGGGGGGGGGCCCCCCCCCCCCCCCCCCAACCACCCCCCCCGCGGGGGGGGGGGCCCCCCCCCCCCCCCCCCGGGGGGGCGGGGTGCGCTCGTCAGCGGCTGCGGAGGATCTCGCTCAGGGCTTCATCCAGGGTCGGATACTCGAAGGTGAAACCGGCCTCCTGAAGGCGTTGGGGGCGCATGCGGGCGCCGGTGAGCAGGATCCGGGACATCTCGCCGAAGGCCAGACGCAGGGCTGGAGCCGGAGCGGGCAGGAAGGCCGGGCGATGCAGGTGGCGCGCCAGTGTCCGGGTGAATTCGGCGTTGGTCACCGGTTCCGGGGCGCTTGCGTTGAACGGGCCTGCGAGTGCCTCCTGATCGAGCAGAAAGAGGATGATGCGCACCAGATCGGTGCGGTGGATCCACGGCATGTACTGCTTGCCGCTGCCCAACGGCCCACCGAGGCCCAGCCGGAAGGGCGTGAGCAGCTTGGCGAGGGTGCCGCCGTCGCGGTCCAGCACCAGTCCGATCCGCATCAGCGCCACGCGGACGCCATGGGATTCGGCCTGCCGTGCCGCCTCTTCCCAGCGGGCGCAGAGCTCGTGAACGAACTCGGGGTTCGGCGGGGTCTCCTCCGTGACCTCTCGGTCGCCCTGATCGCCGTAATACCCCATCGCGGAAGCGGAGATCAGGGTCTTGGGTGGTGTATCGAGCTGGCCGCACAGATTGACCACAGCCTGGGTGGTGTTCAGTCGGGAGTCGAGCAGGCGCTGCTTCTTGGCCTCGGTCCAGCGTCCCTCGGCAATCGACTCGCCAGCGAGGTTGATGATCGCCTCGGGCTGGCTGTCGAGGAAATCGGCCACGTTCGGGCGGATGTCGGTCCGTGCTGGCAGGGCAGCGCGTGCGCGCTCCGGGTTGCGCGAGACGACCAGCAGCTCGTGGCCGCGCTCGTGGAGGCGAGCGCACAACGGCTTGCCGACGAAGCCGCTGCCGCCGGTGATCAGAATTCGCATGACACCCTCCCGTGTGGAAATTCCTGCGTATAGTATTGTCCAGCCTACCGCGACGGTGGAGGCAGGCAAGCCCGGTGGTGCGGTGTTGCAGGCGGTGGCTGCCCCGCGCCAGTGCGTGTGCGGTAAAATGCCGCAGGCTGGTTCAGGGCCGCGCCTTGCATTCCACGCCGCAACCTTTACGTTATGCCGTAACCGGCGATACCGTTGCATGAATGGATTAAGTAGCAACAGGGGGTCTACATGACGAACGAGGCACCGGATGATCTGGATCGTGGGCGACGGCGGTTCCTGACCGGCGCGGCGAGCGTGGTCGGTGGCGTCGGCGTGGTCTTCGCCGCGGTCCCGTTCATCGGCTTTCTCCGCCCCAGCGTGGAGGCGCAGGCGGAGGGTGCGCCCATCGAGGTCGATGTGAGCAAGCTCGAGCCCGGGCAGCGCTTGGAGTTTGAGTGGAAGGGCAGCCCGATCTGGGTGGTCAGCCGTACTCAGGAGCACCTTGAGACGCTGGATAAAATGGTGGACCGCCTGCGCGATCCGGACTCCGAGCGGGATCAGCAGCCGGATTACGCCCGGAACAAGCACCGGTCCGTGGACCCCGAGGTCTTTGTCGTGGTGCCGATCTGCACCCACCTGGGCTGCATCCCCACGTACTACCCCGAGATCGAGCCGATGGACTTCGACGCCGACTGGCTCGGCGGGTTTTTCTGCCCCTGCCACGGCGCGCGCTACGATATGGCTGGCCGGGTGTATCGGGCGCAGCCTGCGCCGAGGAACCTGGAGGTGCCGCCGCACCGGCAGGATGGTGACAAGCTGGTCATTGGCGAGCATCCCGAGGACGCCGACGCGTAGCTCGGTTCTGGCGCGGCGCGCGCTCTTCCGGCTTCGCAGCCGTCCAGGACTGTATAAAAAAACCCGCCCCCGAAGCTCGGGGGCGGGTTTTTTCATGGGTGCGGTATCGGGTGGGGCACCGGCGCCCGGTGCCCCACAGCCCTAATCGTCAGTGGGGTCGTGGTGGACGCGGTCGCTGGCGGTTGGTGCCGTCGGAGTAGCGCCGGCGGCATGGTTGGGGGACGTTGCCCCCGCGCGCGCAAGGCGCAGGGGCGGGGCCTGCCCCTGGTGGTCCTCCCCGAAGTAGAGGGTCCGGTGCGGGAAGGGGATCTCGATGCCGGCGGCATCCAGGCGCTTCTTGACCAGCCCGTTGTAGGCCCGGCCGATGGCCCATTGCATCCCCGGTGCCGTCTTGATGCGCACCCGGATATTGACCGAGCTGTCGCCCAGCGAGACCACCCCGTCTACCGCGAAGTCGCCGTAGAGGGCATTGCGGATGTCGGGATCCGGATGCTGTTTGAGGTCTTCGTAGGCGGCCTCGAGCACCGGGGTGACCTGGTCGACATCCTCTCGGTAGGCCACCCCATAGCTGCCGACGTGGTAGGCGAAGTGGCGGGTGAAGTTCGAGACGCTGTCCACTGAAGAGAACGGGATGAAGTGGTAGGTCCCGAACAGGTCGCGGATGTTCACCGAGCGAATGGTGAGCTTCTCCACCGTGCCTGTGACCCCGCCGGCGGTGACGATATCGCCGACGTCGATGGCGTTCTCGAGCTGGATGAACACGCCGGTGATGATGTCCTGAACCAGCTTCTGCGCGCCAAAGCCGATGGCGAGGCCGAGGACACCGGCACCGGCGATCAGCGGGCCGATGTTAATCCCGATCTCGGCGAGGACGATCATCGTCGTCATGGTGACCAGGACGATGGCGATGGCGTTGCGGAACAGGGTGAGCAGCGTCTGCTCCCGCGCCGAGGGGGTGCCGTGGCCCACGTCCGGATTCAGGCGGTGCTCGATGAAGCTGGCCGCCAGCAGCCAGACCGCCGTGGCGGCGAGCAGGACCAGGGTAACCGAGAGGATCACCCCGAGGGTCTGCAGGCCGCCCTCGGAAGCGAGCCAGCCGGTGAAGTCGAACAGCTGCCAGGCATCGAGCACGGTGGCGATGACCACGATCAGGATGGCGGTCCGTGCGATTTTCAGCACGATGGGCAGGTAGCTATTCAGGCGCTGCTCGAGCAGTGGGAAGTGGCGCCGGTTGCGTTCGCTAAGCCGGATACGCCGGGCCGTGGCCTGGGTCAGGACAATGGCCAGGAAGGCCCCGATGCCGATGGCCAGTGCCGTCTGCAGGGTCGCCTGGGCCATGAAGGCCAGAGCGGCATCCGGCTGGGTGATGGTGACTACGGCGAGCGCGCCGAAGTAAAGGATTACGACCCAGTGCCAGACCCAGGCCAGCGACGAGAGGATGGTCCGGGTGAACAGCACCCTGGACTCGGCGGCGCTGGCCTGGAGCCGCTCGCGCACGTCGTGCCGGTTGCGCAGGGCGATCACCACCGCATAGCCGAAGGCGAGCACCATGACAAGGAGCACCGCCAGCTGTCCCAGCCCCTCGGCAACGGCCATGGTGACGAAGGGACCGATGAACAGCAGGCCGTAACCGATCAGTCCGGACATGCGGGCCAGCCGCTTGCCCCAGTAGGTGGCGTGCTCATCGTCGGTGGCGATCAGCCGCAGGTGGGGGTTGCGCGGTGCGAACAGAATGCGCAGCAGGGCCTTGAAGCCCTCGACCATCAGGAACGCATTCAGGAACAGGGATTCCCGCGCCTCGATGCCGCCCACCTCGCCGACCAGCGAGAGGGCGATGGCGTACCCGGCGATCCAGGCCAGGAAGATGGTCGCCAGGTCGGCCGCGGCGGCGCCGAGCACGCCGACGGTGCGCCGCACCGTGCGCAGGCGCGCGTCGCCGCGCTGGGCCCAGCCCTCGGCGCGGTTGAACACGGGGCGTGCCAGGGGGCGCAGCACGAGGAGCAGGCCGATGGTGACGACAATGATCAGGCCCAGGTCGGCCAGTTCCAGGGCCAGCGCCCAGAGCTGCGGGCCGATGGCCTCGCCCTCGATATCCCGGAACAGTTCCCCGATCTCGCGAAGCTCCTGCCCGATGGTCTGAGCGGCCCCCTGAGTGAGCTCGGCAACGCTGCGTGCCGGAGACTCTGCCGGGGTCTCGGCCAGAAGGCGAGCGGGGAGTAGGGTGGCGAGGGCGCCGATCAGCCAGGCAAGCGGGGTTCGTGTGGACACGCGGGATCTCCTTTTCCGGATGGATGCCGTCAAGCGTAACGGTTGAGCCGTGGCGGTGGCCATGTCCCTGGCCTTCAGGCGGGGGCGCCGATCGATTAAACTTGATCTGGAGTCCGAAAGGGAGGAGACCACCGTGAACTGGCTCAGAGTGGTGCCCTGGGCGTTGCGGGCGGCGCGCCTGGCGCGCAGTGCGGAGCAGGTCCGGCGTGAGCGTGGCGGTCGCCGGGTCAGTGGCTACGATACCGGTAAGGCTGCCGGGCGGGCGCTGCGCCGCGTTTTGAAGTAGTCGGGCCCGTCCCCGTTGGATCAGGCGCCGAGCTGACGGCGCAGGATCTTCCCGCTGGGTGTCTTGGGCAGCTCGTCGACGAAGTGGATCTCGCGTGGTGCGACTGCGGCACCGAGGCGTTGTCTTGCGTGGGCGATCAGATCCCGCTGCAGCTGTTCCGGGGCCTCCGGCGGGCGGCGCGGGACGACCCAGGCCGCGACCAGGGCGCCGGCCACCGCATCGGGGACACCACTGACCCCGCATTCGGCCACCTCCGGGTGGTGATTCAGAACGGCCTCGACCTCCGCCGGTCCGACCATGTGACCCGCGGTCTTGATCACGTCGTCGGCGCGGCCGATGAAACGCAGCTCGCCTTGCTCGTCCCACTGGGCGAGATCGCCGGAGCGGTACCAGTTGTCGACGAAGGCATCGCGGTAACGCTCCGGCGCACCGAGATAGGCGCGGAACATCGACGGCCAGCCCCGACGGATGAGGATCTCGCCGGTGGCGCCCGGCTCCGTAACGGGGTTCACCGTCTTACCTTCCACGTTGGCCAGGATCAGTTCGACGCCGGGGACGGGGCGGCCCATGCGGCCGGAGCGCACCGGCGCATTGCCGTACTGGGCCGTCATGATCGCGCCGGTCTCGGACTGCCACCAGGCGTCGCGGGTGGGGAGGCCGAGGCGTTCCTCGGTCCACTCCGTCAGTGCTGGATCGAGCGGTTCGCCGGTGCTGAAGATCCGCTCCAGGCGTGACAGATCATGCCCGGCCAGTGCCTCGGGGCCGGCCCGGCGCAGCATGCGCAGCGCCGTAGGCGCCGTGAACCAGCACTCAATGCCCTCTGCGGCGAGGGTTCCGTACCAACGCCTGGCGTCGAACTCGCCCTCATCCACCACCAGGGTTGCTCCGCAGAGCAGCGGTGCCAGGATGCCGTAGGAGACGCCGGTGACCCACCCCGGGTCGGCGGTGCACCAGTAGCGCTGCCCGGGGGCAAGGCCGAGGACCTCGCGCCCTGTGGCCAGATGCGCCGCTGCCGCCCGGTGGACGTGGAGCACGCCTTTGGGCGGACCGGTGGTGCCGCTGGTGAAGTGGAGCAGCGCCGGGTACTCGGCGCCCGTCGCGATGGGCTGCGGCGCAGCGTCATCGGCGCAGAAAGTCTGCCAGGACTCGGCGCCGGGGGCATCGCCGTCGACGAGTACAATGTGTTCCAGGGCCGGCAGTGCGCCGCGCACCGGGGCGATGCGCTCCTCGAAGAGCTGCCGGGTGGTGACCACGACACGCGCTTCGCCGAGCTCGAGGCGGCGGCGGATGGGGTCGGGACCGTAGACCGAGAACAAAGGCGCGTAGACCGCCCCGTGGCGAAGCGTGCCGAGCGCGGCCAGATAGAGTTCGGGGCGGCGCGGCCCGAGGGTGCAGACCCGCTCGGCAAGGCGCACGCCGCGACGCTCCAGCGCCCGGGCGAAGCGCAGGGCGCCGTCGAGCAGGTCTACGTAGTTGTAGACCCGCCGCTCGCCCTCAGCGCCGCGCCAGATCAGAGCTTCCTGATCGCCGCGGCCGGCGGTGATATTCCGCTCCAGGCACTGGTACGCCAGGTTCAGGCCGCCGTCATCCTGGGCGCCCAGCCACTCCCGTTCTACGCTCTCCCAAGAGAATGAGGCCCCTTCTGCGCCCATCGGCGGTCCATTATCCCGACTGTTGACCATCCCGCTATCCTGAGTCCGCCTTCTGTTGCAGCGCAAGGGGGCGGGGCGGCCTTTGTGTCGCTCAGGCCGCGAAGCGGTGGCGTTCAGGGGAGGTGGTACTCCCGCGACGCCCCCGTTCTTAGGTACCCTATGCAGATTGCCTGCAACCGTTTATGACAGAGGAGTCATCCATGGCGGATAACCGTCGCAGCCGAGTGATCACCCAGGGTGTGGCCCGAACCCCGAACCGCGCGATGTTGCGGGCCGTCGGCTTCCGGGATGAGGACTTCGAGAAGCCGATCATCGGGGTCGGCAACGCACACAGCACGATCACCCCCTGCAACGTCGGGATCGGCGCCATGGCGCGGCGCGCCGAGGAGGCGCTGCGCGAGGTGGGGGCGATGCCGATGAAATTCGGCACCATCACGGTCTCCGACGGCATCACCATGGGCACCGAGGGTATGAAGTACTCCCTCGTCTCCCGCGAGGTGATCGCCGACTCCATCGAGACGGTCGGGGGCGGCCAGCAGATGGACGGGATGCTGGCCACCGGTGGCTGCGACAAGAACATGCCGGGCGCCATGATCGCCCTGGCCCGGCTCGATATCCCCGGCATCTTCGTCTACGGCGGCACCATCAAGCCCGGCCACTACAAGGGCGAGGACCTGACCGTGGTCAGCGCCTTCGAGGCAGTAGGGCAGTACAACGCTGGCAATCTCTCCGAGGAGGATCTCAGGGGCGTGGAGGAGAACGCCTGCCCCGGAGCCGGCTCCTGTGGCGGCATGTTCACGGCGAATACCATGTCCAGCGCCTTCGAGGCCATGGGCATGAGCCTGATGGGTTCCTCGACCGTCTCCGCGGAAGATGACGAGGCCCGGGATGTGGCCGCCGAGGCGGCGCGGGTGCTCATGGACGCGGTCCACCACGATCGGCGGCCATCCTCCATCCTGACACGAGAGGCGTTCGAGAACGCGTTCGCCGTGGTCATGGCCCTGGGCGGGTCGACCAATGCCGTGCTCCATCTGCTGGCCATCGCCAATACCGCCGAGGTCCCGTTCGACCTCGACGATGTCGAGCGGATTCGCCGCAAGGTGCCAGTGCTCTGCGATCTCAAGCCTTCCGGTCGTTTCGTGACCAGCCAGTTCCACGAGGTGGGAGGTACGCCGCAGGTGATGCGCATCCTGCTCGAGCAGGGGCTGCTCCACGGCGGTTGCAGGACCATAACCGGGCAGACCATCGAGGAGCTGATCGGCCACCTGCCGCCGGAACCGCCGGCGGATCAGGAGATCATCATGCCCTTCGATCGGCCGCTTTACCCGGAGGGCCACTTGGCGATCCTGCGCGGCAACCTGGCCGAGGAGGGGGCTGTGGCCAAGGTCAGCGGCATCAAGCAGCGCCGCATCAGCGGCCCGGCCCGGGTGTTCGACTCCGAGGAGGAGTGTCTGGAGGCGATCCTGGCCGACCGTGTGCAGGCCGGTGATGTGGTCATCGTCCGCTACGAGGGGCCCAAGGGCGGTCCGGGCATGCGCGAGATGCTGGCGCCCACCTCGGCGATCATCGGCAAGGGCCTCGGCGACGCCGTGGGCCTCATCACCGACGGCCGCTTCTCCGGCGGTACCTACGGGATGGTGGTCGGTCACGTGGCGCCGGAGGCCTACGACGGCGGTACCATTGCGCTCGTCGCCGAGGGCGACACCGTGACCATCGATGCCGACCGCAATCTGTTGCAGGTGGAGGTGGACGAAGCCGAACTGGAGCGCCGCCGCAGCCAGTGGCAGGTGCCCCGGCCGCGCTACCGCCGCGGGGTGCTGGGCAAGTACGCGCGCCTGGCGGCCTCGGCCAGTCGCGGCGCAGTGACCGACGCCGATCTCTTCCCCGATCAGGACTAGGCGGGACGAGGCACCGAAGCACAGCGGTGCCGTCGGCGACGGCACCAGCTACAGCCACGCGTACCCAGGAGGGAAGCGATGAAGCTCCCCGAGATTATGACGGACAAGCTGGTCACCGGGCATCCCGATGAGGGGGTGCGGGAGGCCTTCTTCAAGATGCGCTACAACCACATCCGCCATCTGCCCGTAGTGGATGAGGATATGGGGCTGCTCGGCATCGTGACCGACCGCGATCTGCGGCGGCCGGACTGGGTGGATGAGGCGCCGGATCTTGCCCATGTCTACTACCTGGACGACAACATGGCGCTCAAGAACGTCATGACCCGCAACCCGGTCGTTGTCCACACCTACGATCCGGTTCAGCGGGCGGCCCAGCTCATGCGAGAGAACCGTTTCGGTGCGCTGCCGGTGCTCAACAAGGAGCAGCGGCTGGTGGGCATGGTCTCCGCCGTGGATATGCTCCAAATCCTTGAGGAGCTGCTCGACAAGTTCGGCTCGCCGGAGGGTGTGGGCTGAACCGCCGCGCTGCTTCCGCAGGGTTGCGGCGGGGCTGCCGCCGGGCGACGGGGTCGTGACGGGGAGGGGGGTGCTTGTCTGCGCTTGGACCGCGTCCCACTGAGCCCGAGGCCTGGCAGAGCTGGCTGCGGGAGGCCTTCGGGCTGCTCATGCGCCGTCCGCTGGCCTTCCTTGCCTACACCGCCGGTGTCGCAGGAGCCCTGCTGATTGCCCACTCGGTGGCCTGGGCGCCCCTGCGCGGGATGGTCACACTGCTGGTGGTCGTCCTGGCCCTGGTGCTGTTCGTGCGGTTGGCCCTGGTGGCCGACTACAACCGGGATCCCCGCCCCCTCTATGTCCTGCCGGGCAATCTCGACGGCGCTGTGGCGCTGACGGTGGGGGCGGCTCTGTTCGCCGCCTACGGCGCACTGGGGCCATTGTTGTTCTGGCCGCTGGCCGACTCCCTCGAGGCGGTTCTGATCGGGTTCGGGCTCTACGAGGAGCGCTTGGCCTCGGGGGCACCGGCGCCCCCACCCCAGGAGGCCTATGTCATTGGTCCGGTGTTCGTCGCGGGCGGCGTCTGGGCCCTGGCGCTGCTGGGTGCGCTGGCGGGGCTGCTGGCCTTCGGGCAGTGGTTTCTGTTGCCCATGGTGGCCCTGCACGGAGCGCATCCCGGCATGGCCATGTGGATGAGCGTCCGCGCCTACGCCGGCAACCCCGTGCCTTTAACTGGCATGCTCGGGCTGTTGCTCGGCGCGGTGGGCGTGGCGGTGCTCACCGCCGGCTGGCTGGGGATCCTGCTGCTGCCGCTGTTCGGGGCCGTCCTCTACACTTCGTACCGCGACGTCTTTCTATCCCGTTCCCACAACCATCCGCCAGGCGTGCCGGTGCTCACCGAGGCCGAACTCCTCGATCAGGGTGACGACGGCGACTGACTACCGGCGGCCCGTCCAGGGCCGTGACGGTGCGCGCCCTGCGGTCACTCGTTGACCGCCGTGCGCTGCGAGTCCTCGTGGAGTCGGGCGCGGTGCAGGCAGCCGATCATGTCGCCGATCGCTGCGGCGGCATCGGCCCAGACGGCGTCGCCGTCGGCGTTCGCCATCTCCAGGTAGCGTTCCCGTTCGGCGTCCAGGATGGCTTCGAGCCGGTCGGCCGGGAACGGGCGGACGTGCTCAGGGTCGGCCGAGTCCGGGCGACCGGGCAGCAGGGCGTAGAACCAGCCCGTCTGCTCGCCGTTGTCACGGTGTGGGGGGACCAGGCCGTGGGCGATGAATCCGCCCGCGACGGTGGTGGCCTGGCCGTTGCGTTCCGCGTATTGCGGGCTGACCAGTGCGGTAAACATGGCCGTATGACTCCCGGGCGTGATCACGCCCTGTATGGCTAAGCAAAGGAAAGCTTATGCTGTCCTGCAACAAATTTTACTACCAGTTACCTGACATGTGAACCGTTCATCATGTGTGTCAAGGACGGTACATGCGCCGTGGCCGTCACCACGGCACAATGGGGTGATGATCTGGGTCCTTGTAATGCTCCTGCTGCTTGGCGCGCTCTACGGCCCCGGCCTGTGGGTTCAGCGCGTCATGCGGCGGTACGCCGAGCCTGCCGATCGTTACGCAGTCAGCGGGGGTGGGCTGGCCCGCGAGCTGCTCGACGGCTGTGGTCTGAGTCGCGTCCGGGTCGAGCGCACCCAGCAGGGTGACCACTACGATCCCGCCGCCGCCGCGGTGCGGCTCTCGCCGGAGCACTACGACCGCCGCTCGCTGGCGGCGCTCACGGTTGCTGCCCATGAGGTTGGGCATGCACTCCAGCACGCTTCCGGCTACGCGCCCTTCGTCTGGCGCCAGCGGCTGGTCCGTGCCACCGGCCGGGCACAGCAGCTCGGTGCGATCCTGCTGCTTGCTGCCCCGGTGGTTGCCGGTGTGCTGCGGGTGCCCGGGGTGGCCCTGCTGTTTGCGGTCGGTGGCCTGCTCAGCCTGGGATCGGGGGTCGTGGTGCACCTGGTCACCCTGCCCACCGAAGTCGATGCCAGCTTCCGCCGTGCCCTGCCGTTGTTGCATCGCAGTGGCTATCTCTATCCGGACGTCGATCCACCCCACGCGCGCCGGATCCTCAGTGCCGCTGCGCTGACCTACGTGGCGCAGTCGCTGGCGTCACTGCTCAATTTCTGGACCTGGCTGCGGGTGCTGCGGCCAGGCCCGTGACGCCTGCGCGCCCGGGTGCCGGATGCACCGTTGGGGGGGCGGGGCCGGCTGGCTGTTCAAGGGCGTGGGGCGCGGGCCGATAGCCTGCGTAGCGAGGGAGGCGGTTGGATATGGGCATGACGCAACGACACTGGATCTGGGTGGCCAGCGCTGTGCTGGTGGTGGGCTCGCTGGGCAAAGCGCCGGCTCAGGACGAAGCCGGACCGCGGGATGGCGTCCGGCTGCCGGTATTGGGGCCTGATCGAGAGGCCATTGATCTGTTGCGCACGCGGCCCGAAGAGGTCGAGCGTCGCCTGCGCGAGCGCGAACCGCCGGGTCCCGAGCTGGCCGCACGGTCCCCGCTTCCGGTCCCCCAGTTGCCCGTGCCCGAAGAGCCGCAACCCGATGCGGCTGCGGAGGTGGTCGATGTCGACCGGATCCGGGTTTCGGCCGCCGCTGCCGGCGAGGGCGTGGTCCAGGGCGAGGCGGCGTTGCGGAATACCGCGGAGCAGTCCCACCGGCTGGTACGAGTGCTGACCACGGCGGCTGAGGAGGCCATGCTCCATACGGTGGAGCATCGCGGCGGCGTGCGGCAGGTTCAGCGCTTGGACGGCCTGCTGTTGCCCCCGGAAGAAGAGGTCGAACTGCGCCCCGGAGGGCCGCGGCTGCTGTTGGTCGATCTGCGCCGTCCGCTTGCCGAGGGGGAAGCCATCACCCTCGATTTCTACTTCGGGGACGGTAGCCGCAAGCGGGTGGAGGCCCCCGTGCGGCGTCCGATGCCCTGAGCGGCCCAAGCTAGGGGTGGCCCAAGGTGCTGCCCGCCGGCGGAATGTAAACGGCCGGGCTAGGGGGCGGCGACCCGGAAGAAGCGGCGCGCCACCTGGCTCGAGGTCTCCGCCAGTTCGGCGACGTCACGGCCTGCATGGTGGGCCACCGCGCGTCCGATGTGCGGCATGAGGCAGGGCTCGTTGCGCCGGTTCTTGACCGGCAGGCCCACTTGCTCGGGGTTGACGTCGCGGGGCAGCAGGTAAGGGCAGTCCGTCTCGACCATCAGCCGCTCCGGGGGGATGACGCGAACCGCATCGCGCACCGCCTGGCCGCGGCGTTCATCGCAGATCCAGCCGGTGACGCCGATGTGCAGGTCCAGATCCAGATACGCCTGCGCCACCTCGGGGCCCTCGGTGAAGCAGTGGGCTACGCCGTCGACCAGGTGGTCGCGGTAGGCCCGGATGATCTCGCTGAAGCGCTGGTGGGCATCACGCTGGTGCAGGAATACCGGCAGCTGCAGCTCCGCGGCCAGTTCCAGGTGGCGCTCGAAGACGCGCTGCTGAACCTCCGGCGGGGAGTGGTTACGGTAGAAATCGAGACCGGTCTCGCCGATGGCGACCACCTCCGGCCGCGCGGCCAGCTCGCGCAGGACCGATTCGGAGTCGCTGGAGAAGGTCTTCGCCATGTGCGGGTGGAAACCAGCCGTAGCGAAAAGTCGCCCCGGATGATCCGCCGCGAGGGCCTGGGCCTTGATCGACTCGCCCTCGTCGGTGCCGGTCACAAAGAGCTGGCTGACTCCAGCGGCGTCGGCCCGCTCGAGGACCTGGTGGAGATCCTTGCGAAAGGTGTGGTGCGTCAGGTTGGCGCCGATGTCGATCCATTCCATAGCCGCGCAATTGTACGGTCGGGTGGCCGCCGAGGCCACCCCGGCATGCGCGCAAAGCGCCGGCCAGGAGTGCTAAGGTGCTGCGGACGACCACCGCGGCTCCGCCGGAGCCGGCGCACCGGGAGAGGATCCAGGCAGAAAAATGGCAACGACGCTGGCCTTCGATGTCTACGGCACCCTGATCGATACCCACGGCGTGACCGAGGCGCTGCGCCCGCATCTCGGGGATCGGGCGCTGGCCTTCGCGCGCGGCTGGCGGGAGCGTCAGTTGGAGTACGCCTATCGGCGCACGGTCATGGGCCAGTATGCGGATTTCTCGGTGTGCATTGCGGACGCCCTGGACCATACGGCACGCTCGTTCGGTCTGAGCCTGAGTAGCGGTGAGCGTGATGTCCTGCTCGGCAGCTATCAGCGCTTGCCGGCCTACCAGGAGGCCGAGCTGGCTCTGCGCGAACTCCACGAGGCCGGCTACACCGGCTACGCCTTTTCCAACGGGAGCCGTGAGACGGTCAGCAAACTGCTCGGGGACAACGCCCTGCGCACCTACATCGAAGATATCGTCAGCGTCGAGGTCGTGGAGGCGTTCAAGCCCAGCCCCCGGGCCTACGACGCGTTCCTCGCCGAGGCGGGCAGCCGGGCCGAAGAGACCTGGCTGGTCTCGGGCAATCCGTTCGACGTCATCGGAGCCCGTGCCAGTGGCTGGAACGCGATCTGGGTGCGGCGTCTGCCTGGGGCGGTTTTCGATCCCTGGGGCCCGGAACCGAATGCAACCGTGGCATCGCTATGCGACATCCGGCGTGTTCTGCCGCCGGCCTGACCCCCGGCCGCTTGCCCGGCGCCACCGGCTGACGGAGAATCAGGGGCCATGGCAAAGTTGCTGCTCAACCTGCGTGGTGTGCCCGAGGATGAGGCCGATGAGGTGCGCGGTCTGCTCGAGCAGTACCACCTGGACTACTACGAGACCCCGCCCAACCGCTGGGGCATCACCCAGGGAGGCATCTGGCTGCGCGATGCCGAGCAGTACCCGCAGGCCAAGCGTCTGCTCGACGAGTACCAGCGGCGCCGTTTCGAGCGGGTGCGTGGCGAGCACGAGGCGATGCGCCGGCGAGGGGAGCTGGAGACCGTTACACAGCGCATCCTGCGCGAGCCGCTGCGCTTTCTGATCTATTTCCTGCTCATGGCGGTGATCCTCGCCTTCATGACGATCCCCTTCCTACATCTGGCGTTGAGTGGGTGACCATGCGAACAGCCCCCAGAAATCTATTCGTTGCGGCTGCCCTGACGCTCTCGGCCGTCACCACGGCCGGAGCCGGCGAACAGGCGGTCGATTCTCCGGAGACGCTGGCGGAGCACCTGGCGGTCATGAACGCGCTTACCGTCAAGGGGCGCACCATGCGCGACAGCGAGATGGGCCACCCGGCGTATGACGATACGCTCAGCGGCAGCCCCATGGGCGCCGTTGGCGAACGCTGGCTGGCCCTGCTCGAGGCGCTGGACGCCTCCTATCGTGAAGGTGCGGAAGAAGGGCTGCGGGGCGCCGAGCCGCGGCATTACGCTGATGCCACTTACCTTTACCACATGCACCACAGCGCCGGTCGTTTCGAAGAGCACGGACTGTTCGACCCGATCACCCACGCTCCGTCAGCGCTCCTGGTCGATAACGGACGCTTCGTTATGGAGTCGCTCCAGGAGGGCGGGCGGTTCCACACCGATGCCGGGCAAGGGACATGGACCCCGCAGAGCATGGCCTACGGTCTGGACGCCTTCCACGGGGTGGCCTACGCCTGGGTTCGCTGGAAGAAGCCCGGCGGAGCGGACGACATGGGGCTGCTCAGCGCCGAGCAGATGCGGGAGTGGTTCGGGCATGAGGTTCCCGAGGCGCTGATGGTGGCCCGTGACGCCGCGCAGGTCCTCGACGAGGCCTGGGATACCGGAGCGGGTACCTACGATCTGGGCGACGGGCCGGTTTGGGAGCTCGATGCCCTGGGGTCGTTGATCCGGGGCCATAAAGGACTCTACGAGCTACTGTACGTCTTTGGGGATGAAGAGGATCAGCGGCAGGCCGAGCGCTTGTTCGAACGCGCCGCGCGCCTGGTTGAGGCCGTGCTGGGCGAGGACGGGGTGGCCGAGCCCTGGGGGCTGCCGGCGCGGGTGCGCTTCGAGGATGGTCACGCGCTGGCGGACAGCGACCGTGTCGACGTCCAGGCGCAGTGGCGCTGGGTGCACCATCTTACCGGGGGGTTCGCGCTACTGCGCGAGAACGAGGGCACCAGCCGCTTCCTCGAGCGCCGGCGCCCCGGGTTGAGCGAGGAGATCGGTGCGGCCATTGACCGGCTCATTGAGGGCGCGCTGGTCCATCAGCTGATTGACGGTCGCGTCGTCGCCAGCCTCGATTACACCAGTGGCGAGGTGCGTGATCGTGACGCATCCGTGGAAACGCGTGCGGCTCTGGTCATGGGTCTGGGGAACGGCTACGCTGCCGGGGAGAGCTTTCCTGGGCCCGGGGACTGGGAGGAAGCGGATGCGCAGGCCGAAGAGCGGACCCGCGCCGTGTACGACGTCATCCTTGGGCATGGGCGGGGGCTCTCTGGTAGCATGACTGAGACACGATGACGCGCGAGAGTACTTAACGATGCAGGTAGCTAGTGAAAAGGTCGTCACTTTCGATTTCACCCTGACCGGGAGTCAGGGCGAGGTGATCGACCAGTCCCAGGGTGGCCATTTCGCCTACCTCCACGGGAGTCAGAACATCATTCCCGGGCTGGAGAAGGCACTGGATGGCAAGGCGCCCGGCGACGAGCTGAACGTCACCCTGGAGCCGGCCGAGGCCTACGGCGAGCGTGACGAGCGACTGATGCAGAGTGTCCCGAAGGAGGCGTTCCCCGAGGGGGCCGAGATCAACGTCGGCGAGCGTTTCCAGGCTCAGGGGCCGGACGGTAGCCCCATCCCGATTACCGTGGCCGAGGTCGGTGAGCAGGAAGTCACCGTGGATGCGAACCACCCGCTGGCCGGTGAGACCCTGAACTTCGACGTCAAGATCGTCGATGTTCGGGATGCCACCGATCAGGAGCTGGAGCACGGGCATCCGCATAACGACGCCGCGTAACCGCACCGGACCGGACAAGGCCGGTACGTAAAAAGGGCCGGTCCCGCTGCGCGGGGCCGGCTCTTTTTAATTGCGGACGGTGGCTGTGCCGGCTCAGACCCGGAACCGTCCGACCTGGTCGCGCAGGTCCTCGGCCAGCTGGGAAAGGCGCTGTGAGACCTGACCGGTATCCTGCACGGAACTGCGCGTTTGCTCGGCGGTATCGCTGATCAGCGTCAGGTTGCGGTTGACCTCTTCGGCAACCTGGGATTGCTGTTCCACCGCGCTGGCGACCTGGCTCGTCATGTCCTCGATCCGGGCAACCACCCGGGTGATCTCCTCGAGGGTACTGCCGGCAGCGGAGGCCTCCTCAACAGTGTTTTCGGCCTGCTCGCGGTTGCGCTCCATGGCCTGCACCGCTTCCTGGGTGCCGTTCTGGATGCCCTCGACCATCTCCTGGATGTCTCCGATGGAGTCTTGGGTCTTCTGCGCCAGCTTGCGTACCTCCTCGGCGACCACGGTGAAGCCGCGTCCGCTCTCGCCGGCACGTGCCGCCTCGATGGCCGCGTTGAGGGCGAGCAGGTTAGTCTGATCGGCGATGCCGCGGATGACCTCCAGGACTTGGCCGATGCGGGCGCTCTGCTCGTCGAGGGCGCGGATGGCATCGGCGGATTCACGGACATTGCCCGCCAGCCCATGAATGGCCTCGATGGTGCGGCCGGCCCCTTCCTGACCGTGTCGTGACTGCTGGCTCGCATCCCCTGCCGCGGTGGCCGTGTCTTGGGTGTTGCGGGCGATCTCGTTGATCGAGGCACTCATCTGGTTCATCGCCGTGGCTACCTCGGAGGTGCGCTCCTGCTGGTTCTGCACCCCTTGCTGGTCCTCGTCGGCGCTGCGCTGGAGCTGCTCCGTGGCCGAGGCCATCTGTGCGGCAGAGTCCTGAACGACGCGGACCATCTCCTGGATCTTGTCGACGAAGCGGTTGTAAGCGGCACCCAGCTCGGCGATCTCGTCGCGGCCATGGGCGTCGAGCCGCCGGGTGAGGTCGCCGTCGCCGGCCGCGATGTCCTCGAGGCCATTCACGGCGGCGCGCAGGCGGGCGGTGAGGTGGCGTGAAACCGCCGCGGCCAGGCCGATGGCGACGAGCAGGGTCACCGCCAGACTGCCCGCCGTGACCCGTGCGGCCTGTGCCTGCTGTGCCTCGGCCTGCTCGATGTGCCGGTCGCGCTCGGCCTCGAGGATATCGCGCAACTCGCCGAGCTGGTTCTGGAAGTTCTCGCGCACGGATCGGGCCTGTCCGTGGTAGAAGGCCTCGGCCTCATCAAAGCGGCCCGCCTCCTGCAGCTCGACGATCCGCTCACCGGCCTCGTGGAGCGCGATGTGCGGTTCCTCCAGGGCATCGACGGCCTGGCGCAGCTCTTCGCTGGCCGACTTGTAATGCTCCGAATCCTGATAGTCGTAGAACCACTGGCCGAAGGCGCAGGAGGTGAAATCGAGCTCCCCAGAGAAGGTCTCTTCGAGCAGGAGGCTGTCCGCCATGTCGTTGGTCCAACCCAGGTGGTCGACCTCGCGTTCAACGAGCATGGCTGACTGCTCCATGTACGCCATGGCTGCTCGGCTCTCGGTGGCTGTGTTCTGTAGGGCCGAGTGGGCAAGCAGGCCACTGACGGCCATGAGGATCACGATCAGGCCGAAGGAAAAACCGAGTTTGTAGCGCACGGGCCAGCTAGCGAGCATTGGATAGATCCTCTCCTTGCCGTGGGTGCCTCCTGCGCGAGCAGCGGCCGCCGGGCACATTACCACGCGAGCCGGAGCCGATCAGGGAGGTCCCGGATCATGCGCCAATGTGCCACGTTGTGATGCCGAGCGCCGCCAGTTTCCCCCTGCCGCGAGGGGTTGCGGGAGGGCGCTCGAATCTGGCGTAGTACAGGTGTCCGTAACGCCTCAGGGAAGAGGCGCGGGTGGGGTTGGTCGATGACGGCCTCCCAAGAAACCTCAGGGACGAGGGTAGAACCATGGATTCTAAGCGCAGGGATTCGGCCCGGGGGCGGGCCCCCGGGCGCACGGCCGGTTGGTCCGCCGTGCCCACATCGTTCCCGCTGATACCTCCTGAAACCACGCGCGCCCTGTATCTAGGGGCCCTGCTGATCACGCTCGTCGGCCTCATCGCCGGGTGCGCACCCCGGGTCGAGCTCGACATGACTGCCGGGCCCCGGCTCAATCCCGGGCCGGGGGGGGAGCCGCTCCCGGTACTTCTGCGGGTCTATCAGCTCGATGACCGGACTGCTTTCGAGGAGGCCGAGCGGCCGGCGCTGGCCCGGGACGACGCGGCCGTGCTGGATGGCTGGCTACAGCGGCGCGAGCTGATCCTGCAGCCCGGTCAGCGCCAGGAAGTGCAGCTGGAGATGGATGACGAAGCCAGTTACCTGGCGCTGGCTGTCTTCTTCCTGGACGTTGAGGCCGAGCGCTGGCGCCTGCTGGAGCCGCTCCCGGACTCCTTCCTCGGGCTGCGTCCCGGTCAGCGGCTCACGCTCGCGCTGGACGGCGGTGCGCTCTGGGTGGGGCGCGACGCCGAGCGCAAACGGGCCGCCTGGCCGCGAGACGAGGCCACCGGGCAGCGGCGGTCGGCGGGGCGCTGAGATGGACACCACGGCACTGCTGCAAAGGCCGGTTTGGGCCGAGGGCGTGTTGCTGGGGCAGCAGCACTTTCAGTGCTGGGACCACTATCTAGAAGCGGCCCAGGCATTCCGGCTGAGTGTCGCTACCCCCCACGCCTTCGGGTTGCTCAGCCTCGCGATTGAAGGCGGGCCCCTGGAACAGGGGGTCTTCCGGCTCCAGGCGTGCCAGGCCCTGCTGCCCGACGGGCGGTTGGTCGCCCACGGCCACGCTGATCCCCTTGAGCTGGATCTCGGCGGGTTGCCGGCGCAGGGAGGCGTCATCTATCTGACCTTGCCGCGGAATGATCGTGTCCGTGATCTGCCCGGTTACCGGGAAACCGGCGGCGGCGCCGCTTGGCGCCCCCGCTTTGCGGAGCTTGTCGATCACCATGACGAGCAGCGTGAACGGGAGGTCATGCTGGCTTCGCCGGAGTTGGCGCTGGGCGTGCAGCCGCCTTCCGGCGCCCGGGTGGGAGTGGCGGTGGCGCGGGTGGTCCCGGGTGAGTCCGCCGGCTTCCGGCTCGACCCGGACTTCCTGCCGGTGGCGTGCCGGCTGGACGCTGCAGACGGTTGGCAGGCGCTGCTCGGCCGCGTGACGGCCCGGGTGGAGAATCGCTGTGCCCGCCTGCGTGAGGAGCAGGGGGCGGCCGGCCGTGTCGGTGCGTTCGAGCCGGGAGAGGTGGCGCGACTGCTGCTGCGTCAGAGCCTTGAGCCGGCCGCCGGCGCCCTGCGCTCGCTCCGGGCCAATCCCGGCAGCCACCCCTGGCAGCTCTACGACACCCTGGCGCGTCTCATCGCCGCGCTCTGCGCGCTGGTCGAAGCTGCGTCGCCCGCGGAGATGGTACCGGTCTACGATCACCAGCGCCCGGAGGCGGTTTTTGCCGAACTGGAATCGGCGCTTGGGCACCTGCTGGATCAGGCCATGCCCCGTCAGACTCGGGGGATTCGTCTGGTGCGCGAGTCCGAGGCCGTGCTGGTTGCCGAAGGGGGTGAGGATCCCCTGGCCGAGGGGTGGACGTTCTTTCTCGCTGCGCGTCGGGATGCCGCGCCCGATGCCGGCTGGATCGAACGGCTCCCGGCGGATCTTCGCATCGGGACACGGGAGGCACTCGAGCGCCTGGTGGCCGCCGGGGCGGCGGGAGTCCGCCTGAGTCATTGCCCCAGGCCGCCCGGGCAGCTGCCGGTCAAGAGCGGTTACGAGTACTTCCGTCTGGAGCCGGCCGGCGACCATTGGGATCAGGTCCGGCGCGAGCAGACGCTGGCCGTCTATCGGCCGTCGGAGCTTGCCGATCTGCAGCTGGAGATGGTGGCCCTGTGCGAGGAGGTCTCCCCATGAGCGCCGCACCCGAAGAAGCGCGCCGGGGGGATCCGTCGCCGCTGGTCAATATCGCCGAACCGCTGCTGCTCGAGGCGGTGGCTCTGCGCCAGGGGTGGGGCGGAGTGGCCGGCGACGCAGGGATGCTGCGCGAGCGGGCCCGCCAGACACTTCGGCGCCTGCGTGAGCGGGGCCAGGCCGATGGGCTGGGCGGGGCCGCCCTGGCGGATGCTGAACTGGCGGTTACAGCATTTGTCGACGAGGCGGTGATCGCCTCGGCGCACCCGGAACGGGCGGCCTGGCTGGCGCAGCCGTTGCAAGCCGAGCGCCTCGGCGAGCGTTCCGCGGGCACCCAGTTCTTCGAGCGGCTGCAGGGGCCGCGGGAGCAGGCGCCACCGGATGCGGTGCTCGAACTCTACCTGGCCTGCTTGTGGCTTGGTTTCCAGGGTGTGCATGCGCTCGAGGAGCAGGCGCTGCTTGACGAATATCGACGGCGCCTGGGGAAGTGGCTGGGTGAAGGCCGAGCTGCTGGGGCTCTCCGCTCCCCTGTGCCACCTGATCCGGATGGAGAGGGGCACCGCGTAGGCTGGTTCTGGTCGGTAGTGGCCGCTCTGGCTCTACTGCTGCTGGCTTACCTCCACGCCGGGATGCAGATCGAGCGGGCCGTCGGTACCGCCATGGAGGAGATCGAGGCCGCCCGCGAAGTCGTTCCGGAGGCTGCACCATGAGTGAGCCGGTGACGGTGGATGGGGCTGCCAGCGGGGCGCGGAGGCTGTCGCCCCTCCTACGCCGGCCGCTGGTGTGGTGGGCTTCGGTGGCGGTGCTGCTCGTTGCGGGGGCCGTCTGGTTCGGCCTGCCGCGGGTCGGCGTTGAAGGCGTGACGCTGCGATTGGCGGGTGTGCTGGCGTTGCTCGGGCTGGTCGGCGCCCTGCTCGGGGCGGTGGTGCTTGTTCGCGGCCGGAAGCGGGAACGACAGGTGCCGGGAGACGAAGCCCTGGCTTTGGCTGCGGCGATGGACCGGCCCCTGAGCCTGCTTGACCGTCCGACCGGAACAGTGTTCTTGGGGACCGCCGGTCGGTATCGCGTTCCCTGGTACCTGCTCATGGGAGCCGGCGAATCGGGAAAGAGCACTCTGATCCGCAGCAGCGGCCTGCATTTTCCCTACGACGACGATGAATGGCTGTGCGCCCGTGGCGAGGGAGGGACCGGGTGCTGGGACTGGTGGCTCACGGATTGCGCGCTCTTTCTCGATACGGCCGGGCGCTACACGACGGAGCCGCCCGAGCAGACAGGCTGGCACGATCTCCTGCGCCTGCTGCGCCGCGCTCGGCGGCGTCGCCCGGTGGACGGGGTGCTGGTCACGCTCTCCGCCGATGAGTTGAGTGCCCTGGATGCATCGGGCCTGAGGCGCCGTGCCCGGGTGCTTCGAGAGCGCCTCGCCGAACTCGAGCTCCGTCTGGGGGTCCGGCCACCGGTGCTCCTGATCGTGACCGGGCTGGATCGCCTCTCCGGCTACGAGGCCTTTGTGACAGCTGCCGGGGGCGGGGCGTGGTCCGGGCCCTGGGGGGTTGCAGCGGCGGACGCCGAGAGCGACCCGGGTCGGGCGGCGGAGCGGTTGCAGGCTCAGGCCGAGGGGGCCCGTCGGGCGGTGATGGCCACCTCCGCCGGGGAGCGGGATGCGACCGGGGTGTTCGCTTTCGCCGCCGAAATGCGCGCAATCACCGGACCGCTGGCCGATCTCCTGCGCCTGCTGCAGCGCCGTGACCCTTACCGTCGCCCGCCCGCTGTGGAGGCGGTGTATCTCACCGGCAACGCGCCCGGGCAGCCGAGCTTGTCCCCGGGGCTATTCACCGAGGGCGTCGTGCCGCTGGCGAAGCGGCTGCGCCCGACACCTTCGCGACGATTTCGCAGACGTCTTGTGCAGGCGGCGCTGTTTACCTGTGTTCTCGGGGGCGTTGCGCTGTTGGCCTACGGCACCGCTGAGCGGTATCACGACCGTCTCGCCCAGAGTGCCGCGGTCGCGGAGGGCGCGGCTGCCGTGGCCGAGGCGATGGCGGCCGGAGACCGACACCCCGGTGCGGCATTGGAGGCGGTCAACCGGCTTCAGGCGCTTGAGGACAAAATCCGGGGGGAGTCCGGGGCGGAGCGCGAGGTGGTCCTGGCGCTGGATCCCGGTCGCAGCAGCATCGCCGAATTGCAGGCGCGCTTGCAGACGCTGCTGATCGATGTGGCGGGAGAGCAGCTGCTGCCGGAGGCCTTGCAGGTACTACAGCTGGAACTCGAGGGCTTCGTGGACGAGTGGCCGGCCCTGGAACCGTCGGAGCGTGCGGCGCGCCGTGATGCGTATCGCGAGGCGCTGGCGGTCTGGCTACGGCTATCCGGCGAGCAGGTGCCCATCGGGGACGACCGGGCTGCCTGGCTCCTGGCGCGCCTGGTCGCCGCTGAGCAGGGGCTCGCGACGCCAGGGGTGGACGGACCGCTGGCTCGGGGACTCAAACGGGCGCTGGCCGATCGGTCGCAGCGGGTCGCTGCCCGTGGCCGCGTCGATACAGCGGCGGAGCGCCGCCTGGTGGAACAGGCGCGGGAGCAGCTGCGTACCCCGCCGCGGCCGGAGGCAATCAAAAGGCGCCTGCTTGCAGAGGCGGCCATTGATCTGCCGCCTCTGACCCTGGAGGCGATGGCCCCCGGAGGTGCCTCGGCTGTCTGGGTGGCTCAACGGCCGGTTGCAGGCGTCTTCCGGGGCGAGGCATGGGGAAACCGGCTGCAACCGGCGCTGGAAGAGCATCTGGATGCGCTGCGGCGGCCGGATCCCGTTCTGGCCCGCGGTGAGGCGGAGGCGCTCCGACCGGCACAGGCGCGTGCCCTGGCAAAGGCCGTCGAGGCCCGCTACCTGCGCGCCTTCGTGGATTACTGGCTGGAATGGTTCGAGGCGTTGGAGTGGCGCTCGGCGGAGGGCGTGCGGGAGCAGGTCGTGCAGCTGGAGAAGGCGGTCGAGGGCGGGGCGCTGGCGGCTCTGCTCGCGGGTGTTTATGGCCAGTTGACTGCGCACGCGGACGCGGATCCGGTGGCGACGCTGGGTCAACAATTGGGGCGTTCGCTCGGCCGCTATCGACACGATCCGAGGGGCCGGGAACTGCTGACGCTGGTGGCACCCGACGACGACGGAGAGGTTCCGCCGCTGGCCGAGGTCGGGGTGGCGCTCGGCGCAGCGGCCGATCAGCTCGAGGCACTGGCCTCCGCGGCGGATCCCGGGGAGGAGGCGCTGAAGCGGGCCGCCCTGGCCCTGAGAGGGGACGAGGAGCGCTGTTCGCTGCGTGCCGCGGAGGGCGCCTTCCGCCAGGCCGTACAGGCCGCTTCGGGGCCCGTGCAGCGAGCGCTGGAGCCGCTGCTGCTTGGAGGTATCGACGCCGCTTGGTTGCAGGTGCGGGCGGAGGCCGCCGCGGAGCTTGAGGAGCGTTGGCAGGTCGAGGTGCTCGACGTCTACCGCGACCGCCTTGCCGGCCGGTTCCCGCTGGAGGCCGACGGCGCCGATGCAGCCCCGGGCGACTTCGAGGCCTTCTTCGCGCCGGAGCGGGGCACCCTCTGGGTATTCAAAACTGAGGAAATGGCGCCGTTCCTGCGCGGTGCCGATGGTCAGGGCGGTGAGCGGCGTTGGCGGGGTGCCGGGCTGGGCATCGCGGCCGAGGTGACGAAGGCCCTCGACGCTGCCGCCCGGATCCGGGACGGGCTCTTTGATGAATCCGGTCAGGCGCAGCTGCGCTATCGCGTGTCGCCGGTTGCCAACGCTGACCTGACCGACATGCGCTGGGAGTCGGAAGGCGAGACGCTGCGCTATCGCAACGGCCCCCCGGTTTCGGTGGACCTGAGTTGGTCGCCGTCCTCGCCAGAGCCCGGGCGTATTGCCGCTGTCTCGGCACACGATGGTGCGATGCGCGATGTTGAGGCTGACGGCCCCTGGGCCCTGTTCCGCTTGCTGAGCCGCGCCGATGAGCGCGAGCGGCTCCGCTCCAATGCCGTTCGGGCGCGCTGGGCCCTGCACGACGGACGGGAGGTTTCGCATCAGGCGGTGGAGTTCGTGCTGCGGACCGAGCGCAGCACGCCGTTGCTCCATTGGGGTGATCTGACCCGCTTTCGGCTGCCTGCCCGGTTGATCGAGAGGGAGGGGGCGTGAGCGACGAGTGGCAGACCGAAGCGCCCGAACATGCACTGGGACTGCCGGGGCGCGTCCTCGCGGCTTTGCCCGGGGCGGAGGCGTGCGGACAGGATCCCCGCCACGGTGAGCGGTTCGGGCGTCTGCGCGAGGCGGTTGAGCGCCCGGGCGGGGTGGAGTTCTCCGCGGTAGCCGAGGAAGCCGTGGCTCTGCTCGAGCACGAGGCTAAGGATCTGCGCGTGCTCGGTTATCTGTGTCTGGCTGAGCTCCAGGCGCGCGGGGTTCCAGGGTTCCGCGCCGCGCTGGCGGCACTCCACGGTTGCCTGGTCGCATTTGGTGAGCGGCTCCACCCGCAGCGGGACAGTGGCCGGCGGGCGGCGATCGAGTGGCTCTGCGGGGGACGCATGCTGGCGCTGCTTGACCGGGCTGACGGGCGCGAGGATACGGATCAGCTCCGGGGGTTGGAGGTCGAGCTCGCGCGGCTTGGGGCTGAACTCGAGCGATGGTGGGCCGATCCGCCGGCCTTGCGGCCGCTGCGCGACTGGGTGGAGGCGCAAAAAAACGTCGTCGCGGTGTCCGCCGAGCGGGCTGCGCCGGAGGCACGGGAGCAAGCAGGTGATGACCGTGTGGTGCGCGGTCCAAGTAGTGGACAGGAGCTGGCCAGGCAGTTGCGGGAGGCCGTGGAGTACTTGCGCGGCGAGGGCGAGTGGTTGGCGATGGCCGCCCTGGCTCGGGCCTGGCGTTGGGGGCGGCTTGCGCCGCTGGGGGCCGCCGAGGGGCGTCTACGTATCGAACCGCCCCGCCAGCCGGCGCTGACGGCGATGCGCACCCACTTCGCCGAGGGATCCTGGGAAGCGGCGTTCCTGGCTGCCGAATCAGTCTTCCTGGAGCCGGGCGGACACCTGCAAATGGAGATTCAGGCCGTCGCCGAGCGCTCGGCAACGGCGCTCGGGCGTGACGACATCGCCGGGTATATCCGGGCGGCCGCCGCGGAGTTGCTCCGGCGCCAGCCGGATCTGCCCGAAATGCGCTTCAGCGATGATAGCCCGCTGGTGCCTCCTGAGCAGATCGCCTGGGTTAATGAGCGCCTTGAGCCGGCGGAGGGGCCGGGTCGCTGCGAGGCCGATTACGCGCCCGTGGAGCTCGAGGAAGTGCTCGCGCTGACGCGCCGTGAAGGGCTCACGGCGGGGCTGCGCCGGATCGACGCCAGCCCGTCTCGCACCGGACGTGAACGTTGTGCGCGGGAGGTGATCCGGGCCCGTCTCTGCCTAGATGCCGGTTACCCCGGCCTGGCCCGAGCACGGCTCGAAGCGCTGGAGGCCGAAATCGAACACCGCGGGCTGGAGGAGTGGGATCCGGATTCGGCGCTGGCCGTTTGGCGGGTGCTGGCGCTGGTCCTGCGGGCGAGTGAGCGCGACGGTCAACTGGAGTCCGAGCAGGCGCGGCGACGTCTGCTCGACCTGCGCCAGCGAGTGGCGCGTATCGACCTGGAGGCGGCGATCGCCTTCCCCTGACCGGAGCGTGACAGCTCCGGTGGAGTCCATCGATGCCAAGGAGCAGGCCATGGAGAGCTTTCAACAGGAAGTGCCGAAGTCGCGGGTGAACATCACCCTCGATGTGGAGACCGGGGATGCCCGCAAGACGCTGGAGCTACCCCTGAAGATGCTGGTCCTGGGCGACTTCAGCAACGGTCAGGCCAGTGGCCGGCTGGCTGAGCGTGAGCGGGTCCCCATCGACCGGGGCAATCTTGACGCCGTACTCGGTGATCTCCATCCGTCGCTGCAGGTGACCGTGCCCAACACCTTCCGTGCGGATGGCTCGCAGATCCGGGTGTCGCTGAGCTTCGACGGTTTTGATGCCTTCACGCCCGAGGCCGTGGCGCGCCAGATCCCCCAGGTGAACAACCTGCTGGCGATGCGCAACCTGCTCAAGGATCTCAAGTCCAACGTCCTTGACAACGCCCGTTTTCGCCGTGAACTCGAGCGTATCGTGCAGAACCAGCAGGAGCTCGAGGGGGTGATGGGCGAGCTCCAGCAGATTGCTCCCCTACAGACCGGCGAGGGCGGCGATCATGGCCCATCGGGGGCGGCGACGGACACCGATGGGGAAGGGCAGGAGTGAGCCATGACGGAGCAGACCGAGAACAGCGCCGAAGCCGCCCCCGAGGCGAGCTACGCCCGCCTGTGCCAGCTTGCCGAGGTCGAGCCGGTCTCCGGGGCCCTTGAGATCGCGACCTTTCAGGACTCCGCGGTCATGGCCGACATCCCCTCGGAAAGCCGTTTGACCGCGGCGTTGCAGGTCTTTCTCGATTTGGCCAGTCAGGATGCCGAGCTGGTCGAGCGTATCGACAAGGCACTGCTCGACGAATATATCGCCCGCATCGATGCCGCGGTGAGCGAGCAGCTCGACGCCGTCCTTCACCACCCGGAATTCCAGCGCGTCGAAGCGGCCTGGCGCAGCCTGCGCTTCCTGGTCGAGCGCAGTGACCCGAGGGCGAACATCAAGCTGGAACTGCTCGACGTCTCCAAGGAGGAGCTGGCCGGGGAGCTCGAGGATGTTACGGACATCACCCAGTCGGGCCTGTATCAGCACGTCTATGTTCAGGAGTACGACACCCCGGGTGGTGAACCGCTGGCCGCCATGGTCTCCAATTACGAGTTCGACTGCTCAGCGGCGGATATCAATCTGCTCACGGAGGTGTCGCGGATCGCGGCAGCGGCCCATTGCCCCTTCCTGGGAGCCGTTGGCCGGGACTTTTTCGGCAAGGCCTCCCTCGACGAGGTGGTGCGAATTCCGGACATCGCCAGCTACCTGGACAAGGCCGAATACGCTCGCTGGCGAGGCTTCCGGGACACCGAAGATGCCCGTTACGTCGGTCTAACCTTGCCCCGGTTCCTGCTGCGCCTGCCCTATGGGCCAGACAACCCCACTCGCGCCTTCGGCTATCGGGAAAACGTCACCGGGCCGGACCACGACCGCTACCTCTGGGGCAATGCCGCTTTCGCCTTCGCCGCCAACATGGCGCGTTCATTCAAGGCCCACGGCTGGACGGTCAACATCCGCGGACCGGAGTCGGGTGGCAAGCTGGAGCAGCTGCCGATTCACGTCTTCGATCTCGGGCGCGGGGCACAGACCAAGACCCCCACTGAGGTGCTGATCTCCGAGAACCGCGAGCTCGAGCTGGCCGAGGCCGGCTTCATACCGTTGAGCTTCTACAAGAACAGCGACTACGCCTGCTTCTTCTCGGCCAACTCGGCGCAGCGCCCGGCCCGTTATAGCAGTCCGGCGGCCACGGCGAACGCCCGGATCAATGCCCGGCTTCCGTATATCTTCCTGGTCTCCCGCCTGGCCCACTACCTGAAGGTCCTCCAGCGGGAGAACATCGGTTCGGCCAAGAGTCGGCAGGATCTGGAGAACGAACTCAACGACTGGCTGCAGGGGCTGGTGACCAAGATGCAGAATCCCGACCCCGATCTGGTGGCCACCCGTCCGCTGCGCGAGGGGGCTGTCGAGGTCGAGGAGGTCCCCGAGAACCCCGGTTTCTACCGGGTCAACATGTCGGTCATGCCGCACTTCCAGATCGAGGGTATCGACCTGAAGCTCTCGCTGGTGTCGCAGCTGCCGACCTAAAACCGCCAAGGCTCAAGGAAGAGGAGGCGAAACCATGGCGATTCCCGCTTACATGTGGCTCAAGGACGATCAGGGCAACGAGATCGAGGGTTCGGTCACCGTCACCGACCGCGAGGGCAGCATCGAGGTACTCGGTTTCGAGCACGAACTGCGCATCCCCACGGACAGCGACACGGGGGCCCTGACCGGCACGCGCAAGCACGAGCCCTTCGTCTTCACCAAGGCCTTCGATGCCGCTTCGCCGTACCTGTACAAGGCGTGCAGCAAGGGGCAGACGCTCGAGGAGTTGGTGCTGAGCTGGTACCAGATCGATGAATCGGGCAACGAACAGGAATACTTCCGGCACACCCTGAACGACGTGAAGATCACCTCGGTCCGCCCGGTGATGCATAACGTCAAGGAGGCCGACAAGGAGCGCTTCCCGCACATGGAGCAGGTGGCGATCCGCTACGGCCGCATTACCTGGGCCTACGTGGACGGAAACATCGAGTTCTCGGACTCCTGGACGGAGGCCCGCTGAAGGGTCGGGAGCGCACGCCGGGGCCGCTGGCCCCGGCCCGGCTCGGGAGGTAGAACGTGACCGAAGGGTTGCTCGATGTGCTTGAGGGTGTCGGCGGGCGCACGGCCCGCCCTGCCCGGGCGGGCCGGCACAACCGCCGCTCGAGTGTTGCCCGGCACATACTCCGGCTGCTTGGGGCGCGCCGCGGTCGCCCGGCGCACCTGGCCGGATACGGTCTGCCGGATCTGTCGTCGCATTACCACGATCTGGACGGTGCCGCTGCGTGCCTGGCCGAGGCTGCCCGCGAGCTGGTTCCACGCTATGAGCCGCGTGTGGCGAGGGTGGCGGTCCGGGCGTGGCCTGCACCGGTGGATGCGGGCTACGTGCTGGGGTTGCGGTTGTATGCGCAGCTTCACTGCGGGGATGGGGTGACGCTGGAGTTGGCGGTGGACGGGAACGCCGCCGTGCATCTGCTGAACGGAGATGAAGATGGATCTGAGGCGTGCGTTTGAGCAGGAGATGCGCCGGCTGAGTGAGGCCGGCGCGGCCTTCGCCCGGGCCTTCCCGACGGAGGCGCGCATGCTCGGTTTGGAAGATCCCAACGATCGTGATCCGTATGTGGAGCGACTCCTCGAGGGAATCGCCTTTCTGACGGCCGGTGTCCACGCCGAGCTCGCCGCCGGGGTCGAGGATCTCCATCAGCAGCTGCTGCACCTGGCTGCCCCGGAACTGGCCGAGCCCTGGCCCAGCGCCACGGTGCTGGCGTTCTCGGCGGATGATGCGGTGGTCGAGCCCGTAGCGTTGCCGAGAAACACTGAGGTTTGGTCGGCCACCGAGTGTGCCGAAGGGGTGGCGATTCCCTTCGTGACGCTTGCGGCCGGAACCGTCGAACCCATCGAGGTCGAGCGCGCCGAGTGGTTGCCGGGTGACGAGGGCGGCAGCGAGGTGCGCTTGGTGCTTCGATTCTCGAAAGCCGACGCTGGAGCGCCCGAGCCGCCGGCGAACCTGCCTCTGTTCATCGACGCCGAGGCGGGTCTCTGGGAGCGCCTGCGTGCGGCCCTGCTGCACGGCACCCGCCGGGTGCGGATTAGCCGTGGTGACGGGGAGCCGGGGCGGATCATCGGCGGTGGAGAACTGCTGACCCCGTGGCCGGTGGCGGGTGTCCAGGCGGGGGCGGGCGAGCCGATCGTCGCCGCTCTGGACCACTTTCGGTGTTTCTTTCTGGCCCGGCCGCTGCTCGCTTTCATCCAACTGAGGGGGTTGGACGGGGTGGAACTGCCGGCAGGGAGTCAGCGCCTGGAGGTGCGTTGCGAAATGAACTGGCCTGCGCCGGCTGCCGCGGCGGGGGTGCAGCAGCTGCTGCGTGCCAATTGCCTGCCGGCCGTCAACAGTGGGTCCGCCGAAGCCGAAGCGCAGTGGATCGAGGGTGGCCCGGGGCCTTATAGCGTGTGCAGTGACGCCGATGGCCCTGGCTGCCGCATCGTCCACCAGGTGCTCGACTTGCGTTTGCGGGAGGCGAGCAGTGGACGAGTTCATGTGTATCAACCGCCCTGGCAATCCGGGCTGGACCCGGAGCCGACTGGGATGTTCCGGGTCCAGCGTCGCCAGCAGGGGGGCGGCGAGGATGTGGCCGTGCGCCTGGACGCCCCGGCGGGTCCGGGTACGCTCGGGGCCCGGGTGCGGTATTCGCACGGCGATCTGCCGCGGCGCTGCCTCGGCCGGGGCGACGTCAAGCAGCCGGGGACGGGGGTGCCTGACGGGGTGGCGGTGACCAACCTGCGGCGGCCGAGTCGCTTCCAGTGGGCCGCTCTGGAGGTCGGCCGGTTCCAGGCGTTGTCCCGTCTGATTCGGGGCGATGCGGAACGATGGGCGACCCGGGAGGGCATTTTGGAACTGGTCGCTGCTCTGGCGGATGCGCCGAACAGCGCGGCGGCCGAGGCCTGTCGGGCCGCGTTGCGCGATGTGACCTGCCGCCCGACGGTTCGGGTTCGGCAGGGCGTGGTAGAGACGGGGCTGCATGTGGTCCTGGAGCTCGACCCGCGACCGTGGCGGGACCCGGGTGAGGCGTATCTCTTCGCGGAGGGGGTTTATCGGGTGCTGGCCGCCTGGGCGCCTCTGGATCGGTTCGTGGTCTTGGGGTTGCGCCTGGAGACCGGCGATGAGGTCGCGCAGTGGCCACGGAGCTGAAACCGGCGGAGTCCGCCGTGGCGCGGGTCGTGACCCGGGGCGCGAGGCTGGGGCTGCGGGAGGCAGTCTGGCAGCTCGAGCAGGCCGGCCTGTCGGCGCTGGGTGCTGGCGAGTCCGGTCCGGGGTATCGCATCGAGCCGGCGGCCGAATGGACCTTCCCGGCAGCTGAGATCCGGCGCTGTCGGCGGGTCGGTGACCGGCGGGTCGTGATCGAGGCCAACGTGCTGGCCCTGCTCGGGGCGGAAGCGCCGCTACCTGGCTACTGGCTGGAGTTGGCGGCGCGCGAGGATCCCGTCGGTGAGCGGATCCGTTCCCTGCTGCGCACGCTGAATGCCTCGGTCTATGCGGGGTTGCTGGCGGGGTGGCGGGCGCTGGACGGGCCAGCGTCGTCCGCTCCTTGGGCACAATCCCTGGCGGCTCTCGGAACCGTGCCGGAGCGGGGGCTGGGCGGCCTCGATCTGCACCTGGCCCGACGTCCGAGCCGTGCCGGCCTGCGTTGCCTGTTGCAGCGGGTGATTGGGGAGCAGCGAGTGGCAGTGGCGGACCGGCAGCCGGTCGCGCAGCGGCTTGACGAGCGGCCGCTGGGCGGCGGACAGGCGCCGCGGCTGGGCGATGGTTGGGGGCTGGGCGGCGTTGCGATGGTCGCCGGCGGGCTCGTGGGTGTGCGGGTGGGGCCGGTGCCCCCGGCCACTGCGTCGGCGCGGGTTGAACAGGCCCGCGCCAGGCATCTCGGGGCGTGGTTGCGCCGCTACCTCGGGCCGGTGGCGCAGGTCCGCGCGCGCATCATCGCCGCCCCGGGCCGGTTGCCTGCGTGGTACCTCGGCGCGTCCGCGCCCCTCGGCGCGGCCACCTGGGTCGGCGAGTGGGCGGCTCGGGAGACGTCCTTGCCGTTCCCGGTATCGGTGTCGGCGGCTCCCGAGGCGAGAGCGAGAGGAGAGCGGAGATGATCAGTCATTCCATGGAAGGCAAAGGCGCTGGACACGCCCTGTTCGGGATCCGACTCCCCGGAGTGGACCCGGCAGCGCTGCAGGTCGAACGGGTTGTCGGCCAACAGGCCCTGGAGGGCCTTGATCGCCTCGAGGTACGGGTGCGCGGTCCGATCGGGGATGAGGCCCACGGGTGGCCCGGGCAACTCGTGGCGGTCACCCTGGGGCAAGGGGATACCGCGCAAACCGTACATGGGTTTGTCAGCGAGGTGGTCCTGACCGGTGATGGCCCAGGACCGAGGGTGGCCAATCTGACCGTGCGCTCGCCGCTTTATCCGCTGACCGGCTCGTTCCGTCGTGCGGTCTATCGGAATTGCTCGGGGGTGGAGATCGCCCGCGATCTCCTGGACGGTGCCCTGCCCGGTGGCGTGTCCGTCGCGGTGGGCGTGGAGCGCTCGCTGCCGCAACGGCCTCTGGTGGTTCAGGGCGCTGCGGATAACCTGGCTTTCCTCGGCCGGGTGCTGGCCCGGGATGGCTGTTTCGCGGTGGTCCGGGATGCCGGAGGACGGGCTGAGGTGCGCCTCGTCGACCACCTGGCGCGGGCCGGTCTGGAGGATGTGGGGTTGGCGTGGTGTGCCAGCGGCGGACCGATGCCGCCCACGCGGGCGGTCATCTGGGATGTTGCTCATTGTTGCAGCCTGCAGCCAGGGCAGGTGCGGGTGGGCGGTTTCGATCCGGCGTTGCCCGATGGCAGCCGTGATGCCACGGCGGGCGGCGAACGGCATCGGGCGGCCGATCCGCTGCTTGGGCTCTACGGAGTTACCGCTGGCGGCGAGGCGGCCCATGCGGAGTGGGCAGAAGGGGTGCGCCAGGCGGCGGAGGTGCGGCGGCACCGGGTCGTGGCGGGTGTGGGGACCCCGGTGCTGCCCGGGATGCGGGTGGTGATTCGCGGGCACCCGGAAGCCGCCCTGGACGGCGTTTACTGGGTGTACAACGTCGAGCACGAGGGCGATCAGAGTGCCGCCATCCACGGTGGGGGCGGCGTGGACCGGGTGGATTACCGCGGGCGGGTGGAGCTCCTGCCCCTCGATGCGGGCTATCGACCAGCGCCGGTCTCCCCGCCCGCCGTCCCCGGCGTAACCGTGGCACGCGTGGCTGGCGGTGACCCGGGGCGCGCGGAACTCGACGAGGCGGGGGCGTACCGGATTCGCCTGGCCGATGAGCCCGAGTCAGACGGTACCCCGCAGGCCGCCCCGCCCGGACCGCCGGTCTGGGCGGTTCAGCCGAGCGCCGGTGCCGACCATGGCCTCCACCTGCCGCTGCTACCCGGTACCCGCGTGGCGGTCGCGGGGTTGCATGGCGATCTTGAGCAGCCGGTCATCCTGGGGGCCCTCAGCGGTCAGGACCAGCCGGGCCCAGTGAGCAGCGACAACTCCCACCAGCACCTAATCGAGACCCCGGCCGGGCAGCGATTGCTTCTTGATGACCGGCCCGGGGCCGAGCGCGCGGAACTGGCGGTGGGCGAGGCGGCCCGGTTGACCCTGCAGGGGCGCGAGGATGCGCCGGGCGCCGCGCTCGAAGCCCCCGACGGTTGCCTGGAGTTTGCCAGTGGTGGCGAGCAGCGTCTGCGCAGCGGCGGCGATCAGCGGCTCGATGTGGCCGGGACCTATCAGGTGAAGGTCGAGGAGAGTTGTCACCTCGAGACGGAGAACGGGACATTGCGCTGGTTCGCCGGGGAGACCCTGCGCCTGGAGACTGGCCAGGGGGATCTGCTCCAGGAGGCCGCGGAAGGGGAGGTGGGCCTGGAAGCGGCGCAGGCGGTATCGCTGGATGCCGGCTCGGGGTTGCGGCTGGTCACCCGGCAGGGAGACGGCGACTGGCGCTGTGAAGGGGGAGCCCTGCACCTGGAGGCGGCCGGCGATGTCACCCTGGTGAGCACCGGCGGCGGGCGTCTGCAGGTCGGCGACGGGTTCGGTTTGCGCGTCGAGGACAGCGGTGAGGTCCGCCTGGAAGGGCAGCGGATTGAGCTCAGCGCCGACGAGGTGGTGATCGCCGCCGCCTGCATCGAGGAGGGGCGCTGATGGGGGCCGTGCCGCAGCCTCGTCCGTGGGCCGAGCTGGAGCTGGAAGGGAAATGCCACCCGCTGCGGGAGCTGTGGGGTGAGGAGATGCTCTCGCAGCCCTTTCGTTTCCGGGTCGCGGGGTACACGGCAGCGGGGGATCGGGGAGGGGGCGCTGGGGCCCCGGGGTGCACGGTTCGGCTGCGTTGGGGGGATGGTCTCGGTGGTTGGCGCTGCCTGGCCGGGCAGCTGACGGCTTGGCGGCGTGGGTCCGGCGCCGGAGGGGAGCGCGATCGCTTCGAAGCCGTCATTGAGCCGCGCCTGGCGCGGTTGGGCCTTGGTGGGGCCCACCGGTTCTTTCCCCGGATCAACCTGGAGGAGCTGACCCGTTGCTGGCTCGCGGGCGTCGGCTATGCGTGGGCCGATCCAGTCTGGCGGGTGAGTGAGGCGCCGGCGTGGCGACGGCAGGTGCTGCAGGCCGGGGCAAGCGACCTGCTCCTGTTGCAGCGACTCTGGGCACAGGCCGGCGTGACCTTGGCTTGGCAGGACGGGGTCCATGAGCGCCCGCTGTTGACCGACACGGCCGCAGGGTTTCCGCAGGCGGATGGGGCGCTGCGCTTGCCAGGGGGCGGGGCCGGCCCGGGCCTGACGGAGCCGGGTTGGTGTGTGCGGTTGCAGGAGACCGGCTCGCCGCGGCCGGTGCCGCCCGGGCTCGACGATGCGGTGGCGGTGCATCTGGCCCGTATGCGGCGCCAGGCGCAGGCAGCCCGGCGACGGTGGCTGGCGCTAGCGACTCGGCAGGTCGGGCCGCGTGCCGGGTTGCGGACGCCAGTGCTGGTGGTCGGGGAGGGTGGCGACCGCGAAATCGCGGACTGGGGTCGCTGGTACCTGATTACCCGGGTCCGTCACAGCCTCTGGTGCGAGGACGATACGGTTGCGGATGCAGCGCTCTTCGGGTACCGGGCCGAGCTTGAGGCGGTGCCGGAGGTTGTCGGTGCCACGGCGCTGCCGTACCGACCGCCGGAGCCGGCCCAGTTCCCCCTGCGTCAGCCGGTACCGGCACGGATTTGCACCGATGGTGGTCGGTTGGTGGCCGGGGATGAGCGGCGCAGCGGGTTGGATCTGCCCGAGTCCGTGGTGCGCCTGCTGCCTTTGCCGCGCGGCGGGGGCCGCAGTGGTTGGCACGCACCGCTGGTCGACGGGGAGCGGGTGCTGGTGACCTGCCTGGATGGCGATCCGGACGCGCCGGTGATCCTCGGCAGCCTGCCGGTCTCCGGTCAGCGGCATCCCGCCATGGAAAGCGGTGGCCGTGTGGCGGCCTACGCTACGCGCGCCGGCCGCGGGGTGTTCTTCCCCGGGGCCGGAGACCGTGGGGACAGGCACTCCGCCGGTGCGGTGCTCGATGCCGGGGATGGCGGGGCGAGGGCGCTTGCGGTCAGGGGTGGTGCGGACCACGGGCACCGTGTGGCGCTGGATGCCGGGGCGGGGCCGCTCGAGCTCCTTGCCGGTCCAGGAGGCCTCCGCGAGCGTGCCGGTGCCCGGCGCCGTGAACGGGTTGGTGGGAGTCGGCGGGTTTCGGCGAAGTCCGGGGTCGCCGGTCGGAGCGAACGGGCAACCGCCGTGCAGGCCACCGGGCCGGTACGCCTTGGCGGTGCCGGCGGGGTGGCGGCCCGCTCCGGTCGGGATTTGCACCTGCGGGCTGGCGACACGCTTCGGGTTCTGGCCGGCGACGGAACCCGGCTGCGGACCCGGCGCGGCGATGGCGACTGGCAGGTGGAGCGTGGCGATCTACGCCTGGTGGCGGGCGGGGACGTGTCCCTGCGAAGTCGGAACGGGACGGTGACCCTGCGTAACGCATCCGGGTCGGCAGGCATCGCCGTGGATGCAGATGGCGTGATCCGGATCTGGGGGTGGCGGGTGGTGCTCGACGCCGAGGACGCGCTGCGCCTCGACGCCGAGGTCCACTACCGGGGCGGCAGCAGTTAGCTGGCCCGCTTGTGACGCTTGCGCTCGCTCTCGGTGAGCAGGCGCTTGCGCATACGGATGGATTCCGGGGTGATCTCGACGAGTTCGTCGTCGTTGATCAGCTCCAGCGCGTACTCCAGGGTCAGCTGCATGGGCGGAGTGAGGATGACGTTCTCGTCGCTGCCGGCTGCCCGGACGTTGGTCAGCTCCTTGGCTTTGAGCGGGTTGACCGTCATGTCGGCATCGCGACTGTTCAGGCCGATGAGCATCCCCTCGTAGACCGGGTCGTTGGGCGAGACCATCAGGCGTCCGCGCTCCTGCAGGTTGAACAGCGCGTAGGCGACCGCCTTGCCGTCGTTGCCGGAGATCATCGCCCCCTCGCGGCGTTGGCCGACTTCCTTGTCGCTCCGGGGACCGTAGTGATCGAAGACGTGGGTGAGGATGCCGGTCCCGGAGGTCAGGCTCATGAAGTCCGTCTGGAAACCGATCAGGCCCCGCGCCGGGATGGTGTACTCGAGGCGGACGCGTCCGTTGCTGTCGACCTGCATATCCTGCAGGCGGCCGCCGCGCTCGTTGAGGGCATCGATGACCGCGCCCTGGTGGTCGCTTTCGATGTCGGCGACCAGGTGCTCGTAGGGCTCTTCGGTGCGGCCGTCCTCGCCGGTGCGGGTGATGACCGCTGGACGGGAGACGGCGATCTCATAGCCCTCGCGGCGCATGTTCTCGAGGACCACCGACAGGTGGAGGAGCCCGCGGCCGGAGACGTGGAAGCGGTCCGGGTCGTCGGTGGCCTCGACGCGCAGGGCGACGTTGGACTTGAGCTCACGGTCGAGGCGCTCGCGGATCTGGCGGCTGGTCACATATCGTCCCTCGCGGCCGGCGAACGGCGATTTGTTGACCTCGAAGCCCATGCTCACCGTCGGTTCATCCACGGTAAGCGCCGGCAACGCCTCCACCTGCTGCGGGTCGCAGAGCGTGTCGGAGATGTCCAGCGGGTCGATGCCGGTGATCGCCACCAGGTTGCCCGCGTCGGCGGATTCGATCTCCACCCGCTCCAGGCCGAGGAAGCCGAGCAGGGTCTGGATCCGTCCGCTGCGCTGGTTCCCCTCGCGGTCGACCACGGTGACCGTAGTACCCGGTGTGACGTGGCCCCGTTTGATCCGACCGATGCCGATCTGCCCCAAGTACTTGGAGTAGTCCAGGGTCGTGATCTGCATCTGGAAGGGGCCGTCGCTGTCGACCTGCGGGGGACGCACCTGGTCGACAATAGTCTGGAACAACGGCGTCATATCACCGCTATCGATACTCGGCTCCTCGCCGGCGTATCCGCCCAGAGCCGAGGCGTAGATGACCGGGAAATCCAGCTGTTCTTCGGTGGCGCCCAGGTCCGCGAACAGGTCGAAGGTCTGGTCGATGACCCAGTTGGGTCGTGCGCCGGGCCGGTCGATCTTGTTGACCACGACGATCGGCTGGAGCCCGAGGGCGAAGGCCTTCTCGGTAACGAAGCGCGTCTGCGGCATCGGCCCGTCCTGGGCGTCGACGAGCAGCAGCACGGAGTCGGCCATGGAGAGCACGCGCTCGACCTCGCCGCCGAAGTCGGCGTGGCCTGGGGTGTCGACGATGTTGATCCGGTACCCCTGCCAGTCGATGGCGGTGTTCTTGGACAGGATGGTGATGCCCCGCTCGCGCTCGAGGTCGTCGCTATCCATGACCCGCTCGGCGTCGCCGCCGCGGGCGTCGAGGGTGCCCGACTGCTGGAGCAGTTGATCGACCAGGGTCGTCTTGCCGTGGTCAACGTGGGCGATGATGGCGATGTTGCGGAGGTTTTCGACCATTCGGTTTACCAGGTTCCAGTGTTTTGCATCGAGGCCCAGGGTTCCTGCTCGGGCAGGGGGTCACCGGCCTGTAGCAGCTCGATGGAGATCCCGTCCGGGGAACGGATGAAGGCCATGTGGCCGTCCCGGGGCGGGCGGTTGATGGTGATGCCGGCGTCCAGTAGACGCTGGCAGGTGGCGTAGATGTCCTCGACCCGGTAGGCCAGATGCCCGAAGTTGCGACCGCCGGTGTAGGTCTCCGGGTCCCAGTTCCAGGTCAGTTCCAGCATGGGGGCCTTCTCGGCCCTGGCGCGCTCGACGTCGTCCGGGGCCGCCAGAAAGACCAGCGTGAAGCGGCCGCGCTCGCTCTCGCGGCGGCTGATCTCGATCAGGCCGAGCTTGTTGCAGTAGAAATCGAGGGAGGCCTCGAGGTCGCTAACCCGGACCATCGTGTGCAGGTACTGCATGGTACCGCGCCTCTCAAGCGCTTGCCGCTAACTGGTAACCGCGCAGTCTAACAGCTTCCCGAGGGCCCCCGATATGACCGCCGCCGCCGACTGGCGCCGGGCCCGGCCAAGCCAGTACCATGAGCGCGTCAAGTCGTCCGGGGCCTCTTTTGCGCAAGTTTCGGAACAACAGCTACAGCGGAGGACGTCCCAACTGGCGGATCATCGCCAGTGTCCTGCCCTACCTGAACGAGTTCCGGAACCGGGCGCTGCTCGCCCTCGCCCTGCTGGTGCTGGCCAAGGTGGCGAACGTGCTGGTTCCGGTGGCGCTGAAGTTCCTCGTCGACCATTTGGACGAGGTTCGGGGCACCGCCGAGGCGGCGCTGTTCGTACCCCTGGCTCTCGTGCTCGGATACGGCCTGCTGCGCTTCGCGTCGACGCTGTTTCAGGAGCTACGGGATGCCGTCTTCGCCCGGGTGGCCGAGCGGACCATGCGGAGAGCGGCGCTGCGCGTGTTCGAGCACCTGCATCGGCTCGACCTGGGGTTCCACCTGGCTCGACGGACCGGTGCCCTGGCCCGTGACATTGAGCGCGGCACCAGCGGCATGTCGTTCCTGCTGCGCACCCTGGTGTTCAACATCGGGCCCACCCTCCTCGAGGTAGCGCTGGTGGCGCTGATCCTGGCCATCGCCTTCGACTGGAGCTTCGTGCTCACGGTGATGCTGGCCGTGGCCCTCTACATCGCCTTCTCGCTGGCCGTGACCGAGTGGCGCACGCGTTTCGTGCGCGAGGCCAATGAGATGGACAACCAGTCGAACACCCGGGCCGTGGACAGCCTGCTCAATTACGAGACGGTCAAGTACTTCAACGCCGAACGTTACGAGGCGGAGCGCTACGATCGCGATCTGGCCGCCTGGGAGCAGGCACGCATCAAGCACCGGCTCTCGCTGGCCGCCCTTAACTCCGGTCAGGCCTTCATCGTGGCCGCGGCGATCACGGTGATGATGGGGATGGCCACCCTCCAGGTCCTGGAAGGGCGCATGAGCCTGGGCGATCTGACCATGATCAACGCCTACCTGCTGCAGCTCTTCATCCCCCTCAACAACCTGGGGTTCGTCTATCGGGAGATGCGCGAGTCGTTGATCAATATCGAGCGCATGTTCGGCCTCATGGACCAGCACCCGCAGGTGCCCGACCGGAGCGATGCAGTGCCCCTGGCCCCGGATGGCGGACGCATCCGCTTCGAAGGTGTACGTTTCGGCTATCAGCCGGACCGGCCCATCCTGCGCGGCGTCGATTTTACGGTGGAGCCGGGCCAGAAGGTGGCCCTGGTGGGACCCAGCGGGGCCGGCAAGTCGACCATCGCCCGGCTGCTGTTCCGCTTCTATGACGTCGATGACGGGCGGATCACGATCAATGGCCAGGATCTGCGCGACGTGACCCAGCACAGCCTGCGTGCCGCGATCGGGGTGGTGCCGCAGGATACCGTGTTGTTCAATGACACCATCCGCTACAACATTGCATATGGGCGCCCGGACGCCAGCGAGGCCGAGATCCACGAGGCTGTGCGCCGGGCGCATCTCGACGGGTTCATCAGCGAGTTGCCCGAGGGGCTGGATACCCTCGTCGGTGAGCGGGGCCTGAAGGTCTCGGGTGGCGAGAAGCAGCGCATCGCCATTGCCCGGGTGCTGCTCAAGGACCCGCCACTGCTGATCCTCGACGAGGCGACCTCGTCGCTGGATTCCGCCTCGGAGCGTGCCATCCTGACGACGCTGCAAGAGGTGGCCGCGCAGCGCACCACGCTGGCAATTGCCCATCGCCTGTCCACCATTCAGGACGCTGACCAGATCCTGCTGATCGATGGCGGCACGATCATCGAGGCGGGGACCCACCGTGAACTGCTCGACCGTGACGGCGCTTACGCCCGTCTGTGGCGCTATCAGGAGGGCGTGGCTCGATGAGCGCTTCGCACGATCTGCACTGCCATTCCACCGCCTCGGACGGGCACCTGACGCCGGCGGCGGTGGTCCATCGCGCGGCGGACCAGGGCGTGACCACCCTGGCGCTGACCGACCATGACACGGTGGCGGGCCTCGGCGACGCGCAGGCGGCGGCCTCGACTGCAGGGATCCGACTGATCGCCGGGCTGGAGCTGTCGGTGCTCTGGCAGGGCCGGACGTTCCATGTCGTGGGCCTCGGGGTCGATCCGGGCGAGCCCGGGCTGCAGGATGGTCTGGCGCGGATGCAGCGGGCCCGGCAGGAGCGCGGCGAGGCCATCGGCGAGCGCCTGGAACGTGCCGGACTCAGTGGCGCGCGGGAGGGCGCACGGGAGGCGGCCGGCACCGCGGAGATCACCCGGGCGCACTATGCGCGGTGGTTGGTCGAGAGCGGTAATGTGCGTGGCTACGAGGAGGCATTCAAGCGCTACCTGCGTCGTGGCCGGGTGGGCTATGTGCACGGCGATTGGGTGGCCATGGAGGAGGGGATCGAGTGGATTCGCCGGGCCGGGGGCATCGCGGTCCTCGCCCATCCGCTCGGCTACGATCTGACGGGGGCGTGGATCCGGCGGACGCTGGATGCTTTTACCGCGGCGGGGGGCGAAGCGATGGAGGTCGCCTGCGGAACCTCGCCCGAGCCGCGCCAGGTGCAGCAGCTCGGCGGATGGTGTCGGCGGTATGCGTTACTGGCCTCCAGCGGCTCGGATTTCCACGGTCCCGGTCATCCGAGCCGGGAGATCGGCGGTGCGCCGGCCCTGCCGGCCGATTTGCCCTCGGTGCTGGAGGCACTCCCCGAGCGGGGAGGGTGAACGACACCCTTGGCCCGGTCGGCTCCGAGGGTGGCAGGGCGGGCACCTCGCGCCATGGCTCGTCTTGCGGTATGGTCTATCCTTAAGCGGAAGGATAGGTGATCACAGTGATAGCTCGGTGTTGGCTGGCAGGTCTGTTGATGGTCCTGGCGGGCACGAGTTTCGCGGCGGGTGCCGAGGAGTTCGAGCCGCCGATCCCCGGTGAAGAGGCGCCGACGGAGCCGGGATCCACGGCCGACCATACGAAGTTCTCCCTGCTGGAGGGGCCGTTCGAGACCGGTCCCGAGGTGACCGAAGCGTGTCTGCAGTGCCACACCGAAGCGGCGAAGCAGGTCCACAGCAGTATCCACTGGACTTGGACCTACGAACAGCCTGAAACGGAGCAGACCCTCGGCAAGCGCTACGTGCTCAATAATCTGTGCATGGGGATCGCCGGCAGCTATGAGCGCTGCTCCTCGTGCCATGTCGGCTACGGCTGGGAGGACCGGCACTTCGACTTCACGGCCGAGGAGAAGGTCGACTGCCTGGTCTGCCATGACACCACCGGCGAGTATGTGAAATTCCCCACTGCGGCCGGCCATCCGCCCTACGAGGACACCGAATTCCGCGGCATCCTGTTCGAGGCGCCGGATCTCGCCCATGTGGCTCAGAACGTCGGAGACACCAGCCGTGCGACCTGCGGCAGCTGCCACTTTGAGGGTGGTGGTGGCAACGCCGTTAAGCACGGCGATCTCGACAGCTCACTACTTGACCCGCCGCGCTCGGTCGATGTGCATATGACGCCGGAGGGGGCGGACTTCAGCTGCTCGAACTGCCACGAGTTCACCGGCCACATCCAGAGCGGGAGTCGTTACCACCTGACGGTGCCCGACTACGACGACGCGCCGATTCCGGCTCGGCCACAGGACAAGCCCGCGTGCGTGGCCTGCCACGGCAGCGAGCCGCACGAGGGACGCATCCACGACAAGCTCAACGCCCACGGCGATTTCATCGCCTGTCAGACCTGTCACGTACCGGAGATCGCTCGCGGCGGTTATCCGACCAAGACCCTTTGGGACTGGTCGGAGGCCGGTCGGCTGGATGACGACGGCCAGCCTGTCGTCCAGAAGGACGACGAGGGGCGCGTGATCTACGACGGCATGAAGGGCGTGTTCGAGTGGAAGGAAGACTACCCGCCGGACTACCGCTGGTTCGACGGCAACATGGTCTACACCCTGCCGGACGATACCATCGACCCCGATGGCGAGGTCCCCGTCAACCGGCCTCAGGGGCGACCGGGCGAGGACGGCGCCAAGATCTGGCCGTTCAAGATCATGTACGGCAAGCAGCTCTACGATGCCGAGCATCATACGCTCCTGGTGCCGCAACTCTTCGGCAAGGAGGGCGATGATGACGCGTTCTGGCGCAGCTACGACTGGGACCGCGCCATCGAGGCCGGCATGGAGGAGGCGCGCGCCGTCGGTCAAACCGAGGTGGCCTACAGCGGTGCGTACGGCTTCGTCGAGACGCGGATGTACTGGCCGGTCAACCACATGGTCGCGCCGGCGGAGGCGAGTGTGGCCTGCGTCGATTGTCACAGCCGCGACGGCCGCATGGCCGGTTTGGAAGGGGTCTATGTCCCGGGCCAGGATCGCCACCCGCGGATTGAAGCGGTGGGCTGGGCGGCCGTCTGGCTGACCTTGTTCGCGGTGCTCGGCCACGGCGGCGTGCGCTACTATCTCTACCGTCGGGAGCGCCCCGACGGCCGATCGGGCGAGGAGGGGGAGGGCTCGTGACCCAGGTACGTATCTTCACCCGTTTCGAGATCTTCTGGCACTGGGCGCAGGCCGTTCTCATCTTCGGGCTGCTGCTCACGGGTCTGGAAATGCACGGCAGCTACTCGCTGCTCGGCTTCGGCGCCGCCTTCTCCACCCACATCGTGCTCGCCTGGGCACTGATCGGGCTGTGGGCCTTTGCCATCTTCTGGCACCTGACCACCGGGGAGTGGCGGCAGTACGTACCGACCGGCAGTGGTTTGGGCCGCACTGCGGGCTACTACGCTTACGGCATGTTCTCGGGTGAGGCGAAGCCCTTTGCCAAGTCGCCGTCGGCCAAGCACAACCCGCTGCAGCGGCTTGCCTATTTCGGGTTCAAGGCGGCGATCGCCCCGGCGCTGTGGATCTCCGGACTGCTGCTGCTTTTTTACAACTTCTGGAACGACACCCCCCTCGGGGCGCTCCTGCCCCTCGGGGCCGTTGCCGGCGTCCATCTCGCCGCGGCTTTTGCCATGATCGTCTTCCTGATCGGGCACATCTACATGGCTGCGACCACGGGCAACCCCTGGTACGAGTATCTGCGCGCCATGGCCACCGGCTATCACAGGGAGTAGCCGTTGCCAGCCGCCCGGGCGCCCCCGCGGGTGGCTTGGGCGGTGTGGTGGGGCGACGCCGCGGATGGTAGCGTCAGGGCATGCGAAGCGTGATCCCACCCCTGGTTGTCGGGCTCGCAGCGATTCTCGGGCTGGCCCTGTCGTTGGCGGCCGGGGCCGGCGAGTCCGAGACCGACGTCGAGTTGCCACGGTTCCCATCGATCAGCCCCGACGGCGAGCAACTGGTGTTCAGTTGGGGCGGCGACCTGTGGCGGGTCAGCGCCACCGGCGGGACCGCGACCCGGCTGACCGGCCATCGTCTCGACGATCTCCATTCCAGTTGGTCCGCCGACGGGCAGAAACTGGTCTTCGCCTCCTTGCGTGACGGTTATCTCAATCTCTGGCGCATGCGACCAGACGGAACCGGGCTGCAGCAGGTTACCCACGGCGATCGCTTCCTGCGCAGCCCCGGGTTTGGTGTGGACCGCGACGGCGAACCGCTGATTACCTTCTCGGGGCAGCTGGAGGCCGACGTTTACCGCGACCAGCGCCCCTATGGCGTGGTGCCAGATGGCGGTGAGCCGCAGCGGCTGCACGACGCCTTCGGATCCGAACCGAGCGTCTCCCCGGATGGCCGCCACGTCGCGTTTACCCGGGGAGGGGCCTATCACGGCTGGAGTCGGCGGCACTACCGCGGTCCGGACGCCCGGGATCTATGGCTGTACGATCGTGACGAGGATGCCTTCGCTGCCCTGACCCGGCGCAGCGAGGGGGATGACGGGCGCGCAAAGTGGCTGGACGATCAGACGCTGGTCTTCCTCTCGGATCGGGAAGACGACACGGTGAATCTCTTCCGCATCGGCCTGGAGGGTGAGTCCGGCGGTGTCGAACGCCTGACCGACTTCGATCAGCGTGACGTGCAGGCGTTCGACGTGGCCCCGGAGGCGGGCCGGGCGGTGCTCCAGGTCTGGGACCGGCTCTACCTTCTCGATCTCGAGGCGGCGGATCCCGCTCCGGAGCCGGTCGCCCTGCGCGCTGGAGATCCGGGACATGACCGCTACGAGCTGCGTTCGGTGGGGCGCCAGGTCAGTGAGGCGGCGCTGAGCCCCGACGGCCAGGTAATGGCGTACATTGCCTACGGCCGGGTCTACATACGGCACATGGACGAGCATAGCCCCACGCGGCCCGTCACCCCGGACACCCACGCCCGTCACCAAGACCTGCGTTGGTCGCCGGACGGGTTGCGGCTTTACTTCACCCGGGATAGCGGGGACTCCGAGTCGATCTACACCGCTGGGGTGGCCCTGACCCGCGGCGAGGTCCGTCGGGGCTGGGTGAGCCCGGCAGAGGCTGATGTATCCGCTGGCGTGGAGCGGTCCCCCGAGGCCGGGGAGCGGCCCCCGGTGCAGGAGGGCAACGGCAACGGTGCGGCGTCTGATCCGGACGACCCGTTCGCGCCCACCGATCCGGTGGACCCGCCGCCGGAACCGGGCGATCCGCGCCTCGACCCCGGACCCACGGACCCGGTTTCGCCGCCGGAGCCCGACCCGGAGCCGGCCCCGGAGTCCGAGCCGTTATCCGCCTTGGAGGCCGATCCGGTGCCTCCGGCTGCTGATCCGGAGCGCTGGCACGACGCGCTGCAGTTCACCGTGCGACCGCTGGTTGAGACCGAGGCGAACGAGCGCGATGCGCGGCCATCCCCGGACGGGACACGGATCGCGTTTCGCCGGGGCCGTGGAGATCTCGTTGTCCAGGGCATCGACGGGAACGAAGCGCACACGCTGGTCGAAGGTTGGGATGCCACCATTGACTGGCGCTGGTCGCCGGACGGCCGGTACATCGCCTACGCGCAGAACGATCTGGACTTCAGCGCCAACATCTTCATCGTCCCTGCCGACGGCTCGGCGGACCCAATCAATATCACGCGCCACCCCCGCAACGACCTCAACCCGCGCTGGTCCGCCGACGGGCGCGTGCTGACGTTCGTATCAAACCGCAGCGGCGATAGCTACGACCTCTACCGGGTCTACCTGGATCCGGATCTGGCGCGTTACAGCCGCCTGGAGCTCGATCGCTACTATCGCCGCGGGCGCGAGGCGCAGCAGAAGCGTGAGCCGCTGCCGGTCCTGGCCGCCGGCAGCGTGGATGTTACGCGGGACGACACGGGTGCCGAGGATCCGCCGGAGTTTGATCTGCAGGGGGCGTGGCGGCGGGTCGAGCGGGTGAGCCGCGCGGCGGGCAACGAATACGCGAACCGGATGACCCCCGCCGGCGACCGCTACGTCTTCAACAGTGCCGGCGAGGGGCTGATGGTCATGAATTGGGACGGCAGCGAGCGCCGGCGCCTGGGGCCCGTGGCCAATATCCAGCACCTGAGCCTGCGCGGCGACCGGGTGGTGTACGTCGCCGGGGGGCGCGCCGGCGTGGTGCAGCTCTCCGGCGGTGAGCACCAGCGCCCCGACATCAGTGACCGGATCCGCATCGACCGCCAGGCCCAGGCCGTCCAGAAATTTCGCGAGGCGGCGCGCGTCATCGAGGAGGGTTTCTACCAGCCGGACCTCAAGGGGCTGGACTGGGGGGCGCTGGTGGCCGACTACGAGGCGCTGATCCGCCGGGCGCGGACGGCCAGCGAATTCAGTGACATCGCCAACCGCCTGATGGGGGAACTGGCTGCCTCGCATACCGGCGTGAGCAATCCGGGGCCCGGATCGGCGCTGCGCGAGCCCTCCGGACGGTTGGGCATCCGCCACGAGCGCGTGGCCCTGGCCGATGGCCGTGCGGGGTACCGGGTGCGTTCGGTGATTCCCGACGCGCCCGCCGCCCACGGACCCATGCCCCTGCAGCGCGGCGATACCATCGTGGCTATTGACGGGCGGGACCTGGATCCGGACGAGACCCTTCTCCAGCGCCTGCGCGGCCGGGTCGGTGACGAGCTGCTCATCGCTTTCCGCCGCCCGGAGGCCGACGGTGACGGCAGTCGGCTGCTGCACACGTTGGTGACCCCGGTCGACTATCCGGCGCTAGCGGAGCTGCGCTACGACGCCTTTCGGGAGGAGCGCCGCCGGCTCGTCGAGGATCGTTCCGAGGGCCGGCTCGGGTACATTCACATCCAGGCCATGAACCAGGCCTCCCTGGAGGCCTTTCAGGGGAGCCTGTACCCGGCGGCCGACGGAAAAGAGGGGCTCGTAATCGATGTGCGCAACAACGGTGGTGGGCACACCACGGACCGGATCCTGACCTCGATCATGGCGGCGGAGCACGCCTACACCGTGCCCGCAGGAGCCGATCCGGGGCGCACCGGACACTACCCGCAGGACCGCCTGGACGCCCCCCGCTACACGCTGCCGATCAACATGGTTGCCAATCAGAAGAGCTATTCCAACGCCGAGATCCTGGCGCACGCCTTCAACACCCTGGAGCGGGGGACCCTGGTCGGTGAGCAGACCTACGGCGGCGTGATCTCTACGGGGCGGCACACCCTGATCGATGGCGCTACGGTGCGGCGCCCCTTCCGCGGCTGGTACCTGCCGGACGGCACCGATATGGAGCACCACGGCGCCGAGCCGGAGATCCGGGTCCGTCAGCGCCCGGAGGATGAGGTGGCGGGGCGTGATCGCCAGCTCAAGGCGGCTGTGGACGACATGCTCGAGCGGCTCGGCGACCGCGAGTGAGTCCGGCGTACGCCCGTGGACTCAGTCGGAACCGGTAGCGCGGGAGCGTAGGAAACCGATCAGCTGCACGGCCAGGGGATCGGGCTGCAGAGTGCGGGCGCGCTGCAGCGCCTGCTCCGCCGCGCTCGGCTCGCCGGCGGCCAGCCGCCGGACCGCCTCCTGCAGCCACTGCTCGGCGGCCTGCTCGGTGCGGCGCAGCAGGGCCAGCTCCATGCCGCAGCGCCGGCAGTGCTCCGTGTGCTCCTCGGTCCGGGCGCGGCAGTTGGGGCAGCGGTTCATTAGGACTCCAGGTAGAACACCAGGTCGGAGAGGGCCTCGCGGGCCTGCTCGATGGCGGCCGCGTCCTCCTGCTCGAGCGCGTCGCGCAGCTGCTCGATGGCGTCGACAAGGTCCTCGCGATCCTCGGGGTTGGCCTGATCCAAGAGTCGTTCCGCCCGCTCGATCAACTCCGCGGTCCGGTTCCCGGGCGAATCCGCCACGGCCTGCCGGCCGGGTGACTCGGCGTCGCTGTCGATCAGGTCCTGGACCCGCTCGCGGGCCGCACCCATCTCCTCGCGCTCAAAGCGGGCCGTGGCGCTGTCGATGGTGATCTCCTTGCGCTTGCCGGTGAGTTTCTCGACCGAGGAGACGTGGAGGATGCCATTTACGTCCAGGGAGAAGGTGGTGATGATCACGTTACCGGCGGGCACATCGCTGAGTCCCTCGATGCGGAACGAGCCGATCTGGGTGTTGTTGAGCGCATCCGGGTCCTCGCCCTGGAAGACCCGGACGTCGATGGCCTCCTGCCCGTCGTACGAGGTGAAGAAGGCCTCGCTGCGGGTGACCGGGATGGGTGTGTTCTTGCGGATCACCGGGATGAAGCAGTAGGGATAGCGCTCGCCGTTGAGTTCGGCGATGGCGCTGGTGCCGAACGTGTACGGCGTGACGTCGACGAGCATGCTCGCCACCTGCTCCCCGGCGATCACCGCGCCTTGGATCGCCGCGCCCATCGCCACGCACAGATCCGGGTCGATCTCTCCGCGCGGCTGAACGCCGAGCAACTCCTCCAGGCGCTGCTGGATCCGCGGGGTGCGGGTGGTGCCGCCGACAAGCACGATCTCATCGAGGTCGTTCACCGCCAGTTCGGCGTCCTCGAGGGCGATGCGCACTGCCTCCAGGGTCTCGTCGAGCAGCGGTTCGATCATCTCTTCGTAATCGGCCCGGGTTAGGTCCACCGACAGGTTGATCGGGCCCTGCCGGCCCTCCAGCAGGTAGGCCTCCTCGATGCGGGCGATCGGCGTACCGGAGAGGTCCATCTTGGCGGCTTCGGCGGCGTGGCGGAGCCGAGCCATGGCGCGCGGATCGTCGGCCGGGTCGACCCCGTGGTCGTCCTTCACGTAGGCACGCAGCTGATCGACGATCAGGGCGTCGAAATCGTCGCCGCCGAGGTGGTTGTTGCCGTGGCTGGCGAGGACCTCCACCACGTCCTGCTCCATGCGCACGACGGAAACGTCGAAGGTGCCGCCGCCCAGGTCGTAGACAAGGATGTGGCGCCGTTCGGGCTGATCCCCTTCGTAGGCGAGCGCTGCGGCGGTAGGCTCGTTGATGATGCGCACCACGTCCAGTCCGGCCAGCGTGCCAGCGTCGCGGGTGGCCTGGCGCTGGGCGTCGGAGAAGTAAGCCGGCACCGTGATGACGGCCTTGCGGACCGGTTCGCCCAGTTGCACCTCGGCCGCCTGTTTGAGCCGGGCCAGGATCACCGCGGAGATCTCCTGGGGCGTGTAGCTGCGATCCCCCAGCGGGATCTTGATGTCTTCGCCCATGCGCCGCTTGATCGAGCGCACGGTCCGCTCCGGGTGCAGGGCCAGCTGGTTGCGGGCCGCCTGGCCGACAAGCAGGGCGCCGTGCTCGTCGAGCCCGACGGCGGAGGGCATCAGGTAGGCATCCTCGACCTCGATGAGCTGCACGCGGCCATTGCGGGCCACGGCAACCTCGGAATTCGTCGTGCCTAGGTCGATGCCGATGATGATGTCATTCACTACGTGCTGTCCCTCTTGTTGACGATAACCTCGGCGGTCCGCAGGACCCGGTCGCCGCGCAGGAAGCCTTGGCGGACCTCGCGCAGGACCACGCCGTGATCGGTTTCCGGCTCGGTGGCGGTGTCGACCGCGTGCATGGTTTGCGGGTCGAAGGGCTTTCGCACGGTCTCCTGGACCTGTACGCCGCGGCGCGCCAGGATCTCATCCAGGTGGCGCAGGTTCATCTCCATGCCCTGGGCCATGCGGCCCAGGTAGCGCCGCGCCCCACCGAGCCGGGCCAGCCAGCCGGGCCGGTGGCTCGTGACTTGGCGGTGCCCGGCGGCGAGACGGTCGCGCAGGTCGATCAGTTCCTGGAGGAGGGCGTGTTCGGCGTCGTCGTGGGCCAGATCGGCGCGGCGGCGCTCCCGCTCCAGGTGTTCCTGCAGCTGCCGGTTCTGCTGACGCAGTGTCTCACAGTCCTCGCTGAGCTGATCCAGTGCGGTTTTGTACTGGCGTGACTCCAGGCGAACGTCGTTCTTGAGCGCTGCCATCTCGGTGAGCAGGGTATGGAGGTCCGGCGCCGGGGCCGCCTGCTCCGGCTGCGGTGCTTCCGCACTGCGCTCGAGATAGTCGCGGAAGCGATCGACCAGGGCTTCGCGCTCACTGCTGTCCATCACCGCTTGCCCCTTGGCCCCAGTACCGCACGGAAGGTCTCCTCATCGGGGCGTCCCGGCGCCTCGGTGGGCGCGGCCCGATCGAGGAGATCGATTGCCGTAGCCGGCCGGGTATCGAACAGCTCCTGGGCCAGGCGCAGCCGCTCGGTCCGGATGGCCTGGTACGCCTGGCGCAGGGCCTCGAAGCGTCGGGCGTCGCGCTCCGGCGGACAGGCTCGGACCGCGGCCAGATACGCCGCGTGGATGGCCGCGTCATCGGCGTCGCGCTCGACGCCCAGACAGAGGTATGGGTCCGCGTGTTCGAGATCGGGCCTTGGCATCGGGTTCAGGGTCTTATCCATAGACGGTGCTCGGGTCAAGGGCCTGCGTCGTTCAGGCACCGTGCTCCGGGTCGGGGATCAGCCGCTTGATCAGAACCCCGGCCCGGTGGGCCGTACGCTTGTCATCACTGCGGCGCGCCTGCCGGAAGGCCCGGCGGAGCTGGTCGAGCTCCCGGCTGGTGGGGCGGCCGGCTTCCTCGTTCGCGTATCGTGCCTCTAGGTTGTGCACGGTGAACAGCGGGTCCTCCAGGCGGTGGCGCAGTGCCTCGCGGGCGAAGTGGCCGCGCAGCTCCTCCTGGCCCGCCGCACGCAGCGCCTCGCAGACCGCAGCGTAATCGTCCAGGTCGAGGGTCCGGATGCGGACGGCTCGGCGCAGGGCCGGGGCGAAGGGCCCCAGGGCGCGGTCGAGGATGCCACCGGCCTCCGCGGCGACTTCGTGAATCCATTCGCAGAGATCCCGCAGCTGCTGCCGGTCGATCCGTTTCGGGGGGTTCAGGCCGCTTTGCACGAGCACTGTCGCGGCCGGCTGGCCGGCGAGTTCGGCCTCGGTGGCCAGCGCCAGGGCGTGGCCGAGGGTGCGGCCGTCGGTGAGGGTCCGAGCACGCCAACGGTGGGCTTTGGTGCCGCTGCCGTGGGTGGCGTCGACGACGGTACGCAGCCGTTCGAGCTGGGCCTGCGCCGCCGCCGAGTCCGCCCAGGTCTCCGCCTGGGCCAGGGCCGTGTGGGCAGCCTCCGGGTTCCCCTCGGCGCAGGCGGAGCGTGCGCGGGACAGCAGGGCGTCGTGGAGCACGGTCCGGGCCCGGCGATTGATCGGGTCGCGTTCGAGGATTCGCCGGGCGAAGTCCGCAGCCCCCTCGAAATCTTCACCGTGCAGCGCGAGTTCCAGTGCCTCCTGGAGCAGGGAGCGATCCTCGGGCCAGCGGGCCAGGGCCTGATCCACCGATCGGCGGGCTTGGGCGATGCGGCCGCAGTCGCGGTGGCGCTGGATGAGCAGCCGGTGGCCGGGGAGATGATCCGGATCCAGGGTGACGCTCTCGGCCAGGGCGTTTTCGGCTTCGGCCGCGAGGGGGGTGTGGAGCAGACCCAGCTCGCTGGCCAAGCGGCGCTGGATTGCGGCGATACGCAAGGCGTTCTGGTCTCCGGGGACCGGCTCGGCATCGGCGCGAAGCGCGGCGATTACTGCCTGCCAGGCTGCCAGGACAGCGGTGTAGTCATCGGCCTGGAAACACTCGGTGCACCAGGCCTGCAGGAGCGCCTGCTCGAACTCGTCGGCCTCTTCGGGCAGCACCAGTGCGCGGCCATGGACGGCCACCTCCTGGAAGGCGAGGCGGATTCGTTGCCGACGGGACCACTGCTCGCCGAGCTCACTTCGCCAGTCCGCCAGGACGGCGGGTAGATCGGCGTCTGGCTGCGGTGCTTCGGGCCTGAAGAGCTCGCGCCAAAGCTCGTAACGCTGCGTCGACCAGCCACGCAGCGCAGTGGCGAAGCGGCGTAGGGGTTCGTCGACCCGGGTCAGTGCCGGCAGCAGCTCGGGGTCGGGGAGTCGGGCTAGCCGTGCGGCCTCGGCCAACGGGGCGAAGGGTGAGGAGTCATCGACGCCCTCGAGCAGACGTTCGGCGGACAGCTGCTGCTCCGGCTCGATCATGAGCGCCTTGAGCACGGTCACGAAGTCGCGGTAGGGCGAGCGGTACGGGATCGTCCGCAGATGCTGGGCGGCGACCTCATCCTGACCCGTACAGTAAGCCGCCAGGGCTGCCAGTGCCGTATCGCCATCGGCGCGCACGGGGTCTTCGGGATCCAGCTCTGCCAGGCGCTCGGGGGCGGCGAGGTAGCAAGCCGCGAGGTGAGGGCGGGCCCGGCTCAGCGGCTCCGTTGCTCCGGCCTCGCACATGCGGATGTAGGCAGCCTGTGCGGCTTCGGCCTCGTCGAGTTCCAGCAGTAGACGGATCTGCTCCGGTTCCGGCAGGGCGCCGGGGCAACGCCACTCGCGGTTCTCCCAAATGGCCAATGCCTCGCGGGGCATGCCCTTGGCAGCGAGTTCCAGGGCGCGCCCGCGGTAGGCTGCGGCGAGGCCCTCGGCCCAGGTGCTCTCTGGCTCGGTCTGCGCCAGGGTGCGGTAGTGCTTGATGGCCTCTCGGTAGCGCCCAGCTGCGAGCGCCTGGCGCGCGTACGGCTCCACCGTCATGTGCGCGGTGTGCAGCGGCGGCTGCTGTTGTTGCCGCGAGGACAGTTGCTCGGACACGTCGACCCCTTGCTTGCCGCTCCGGTGGCGGGCACCCGACGTCGCGGGCCCGTGGGGAGCATGATACGCGTGCAGGCAGCTGCGCTCATCCTTGCACGGCGTGGACGGCGCAGGGGCGGTGCCGCCAGGATGGTTTTGGGTGACGAAAAAGAGCATTGATGATGGTCAAAAAGAGTGCTGACTGATAAGTTGTTGCGCGATGCCTTCCGGTCCCGGTCCGCTACTGAGCGGGCAGGGCGGCTCCGGGCCGATGCACCGCAGGCTGGGCAGCGCACGATCAATACAAGGTGAGGCATGAGCGTCGATTTCTTCTATAACTTCCTGGCGGGCCTCGGGTATACCCATCCGGTGCACCCGATCGCGGTCCACGTCACCATCGGGTTGGTGGTGGCAGCGCTGGTCTTCGCGCTTGTAGCGCGGTCACCGCGGTACGAGAAGTACGCGATCACGGCGCGTCACTGCGTGACGCTGGGCTTCATCATGGTCTTCCCGACCATCCTGCTCGGCTTCATGGACTGGCTCTACTACTACGGGGGCAACTGGACGACCACCTTCAAGATCAAGGTCTCGTTCGGCATCGTGCTCGCCGTGCTGCTGGGAATCGCGGCTATTCTTCCGGCCAGGCTGACCTACCGCTCGCCGGCGGTGCTGGCCAGCTACCTGGCGTCGTTCCTGGTGGTGGTCGTACTCGGCTACTACGGCGGTGAGCTGGTCCACGGTTCGGCCAGTCCGGCCGCGGACGAGGAGGTGGATGAAGACCCGGATGCCCGGGTTTCCTACGCGCAGATCGACCGGATCATGCGGGATGCCTGTGTCTCCTGTCATGCTCCCGGGAACGCCATCTGGGACCTGGATCTGACCTCGTACGAAGCGCTCATGGACGGGAGCAAGAACGGCCCGATCGTGGTGCCCGGCGAGCCCGGCGAGAGTGAGCTGGTCAAGCGCATCGACGGCACGGCCGATGTGCAGATGCCGCTTGGCGGCAGCCTCTCCGAGCGCGACAAGGACCGGATCATCCGCTGGGTCGAGCAGGGCGCCGAGAAGGACTAGAGGAAGAGGGTATGGGCGAGGCGCCGCCGATCCTCCAGCCGATCCAGTTGCCGCGCATGGCCCACTGCCCCGGGGCCGTGGAGTGGCTGCGACCCTGGGCCGAAGAGCTCTGCCCCGGGCCCGGCACCCTGGTGCTGGTCACCGGGCGGGCTACGCTCGCGCATCTGCCGGCGGCCCGGCAGGCGGTCGGCGAACTGGAGGCCCGGGGATGGAGCCTGGCGACGGTGACCGTCAGCGGTGAGCCGAGCGCCGAGTGGGTGGATGAGCAGCGTCAGCACCTGCCTGCTGGGGGTGTCGACCTGGTTGTGGCGCTCGGCGGGGGCAGTGTCCTAGATGTCGGCAAAACCCTGGCGGCGATGGCCTGCGAGCAGGGCCCGACGCGGGCCTATCTAGAGGGGGTCGGGGATCGCGCACCTTCCGGGCGCCGCGTCCCATGGATCGCCGTGCCGACCACCATGGGCACCGGCAGTGAGGTGACCCACAACGCCGTACTCGGTCAACCCGGGCTGGAGCGGGGCTACAAGAAGTCGCTGCGCCACCCCGGGTACGTAGCCGACCGGGTGCTCCTCGACGCACGACTGACGGCCTCAGTGCCCCGGGCGGTGGTGGCCAGCGCGGGGATGGACGCCTTCTCGCAGTTGCTTGAGAGCTACCTGGCGCCCACGACCTCGCCGTTGCTGGATTGTTGGCTGATGTATGCGCTTGAGCAGGCAGGTGCGGCGCTTCCGGAACTGATCTGCCGCCATGGGGACGCGGATCTGGAGGCTCAGCGCCACGCCATGGCTCTGGCCGCCACTGTCTCGGGTGTGGCGTTGACCCATACGGGCCTGGGCATCGTGCACGGGCTCATCGGGCCGCTTGGAGCGGTGGCGCCGGTCCCGCACGGAGTGGCATGTGCCAACGTGCTGTCGCCGGCGATGCGTCAGACGCTCGCCGAGGCCCGCGCCGTAGGTGGCGCGACGCAGGAGCGGGTGGAGCAGCGGATGGCTGCGGTCTCGGTCCAGCTCGGCGGCGGTTCCCGGGCCGACGAGCTGATCGAAGCCCTCGACCACTGGCGTCACCAGGCCCGGTTGCACGCGGGCCTTCCCGGGCTGGCCGGCTACGGTATCGACCATCGCCACCTGGACGCCGTGGTCGAGAAGGGGTCGAACCGGCGCAACGCGGTTGCGTTGAGCCCCGAGCAGCGGCGGTCCATTCTGGAAGAGAGCCTGTAGGTACCTCAGAAATGCATGCTTACGAAGATCTCAACGGTGCAGATCGGCCCGCTTATCCGGCGCATTGGATCCTGGCGCCAGCCGCGCTGGCTTTGGCGGCCCTCGGTACCGCCCTGAACCCTCCGCAGATCCACGAGCTCCGCATCGATGGTGGCACGGTGCTGCAGCCCGTGGCCCTGGAACACGTCATGGAGCGTCGGCCGCAGGGGCCACCACCCTGGGGTGACGTGGAGCAGGTCTCGCCGGAGGAGGTTGAGGAAATCACAGCGCCGGCCGGGGACACGCGTGGCGCCCCCGGAGCCGAGGGGGGCAGCGGGATGTACCAGCGGCCCGACTGACGCCCCAGGTGGTCCGTCGCTGGTCGGCCGATTACTGGGACTGGTTGCGCGCCTCGAGTTCCTGCCAGCGCTCGTAGGTGGCCTCCAGGCGCGACTCAAGCTCCCCCAGCTGCTCCTGCAGCGAGGCAAGATGCCCATCGTCGCTCTGGTAAAGTGCGGGATCGGCCAACCGCTCGTGCAGCTGTGCCTGCTCCTGTTCAAGGGCCTCGATACGCTCCGGCAGGCCGGCCAGCTCCTGCTCCTCGCGCCGGGTCAGTCGCTTCGGCGCACCTGAGCTGCGCCCTCCCGACGTTCGCCTGCCAGTGTCCGGGGCGTCGTTGTCCGGCGATGCCTTGGCGCCGCGCTCGGAGCGGCGTTGCGGGGCCGGTCCGGGGCGCTGTCGCTGCCAGTCGGTATAACCGCCGGCGTATTCGCGGAAGCGGCCATCGCCCTCATAGGCCAGGCTCTGCGTGACCACCGCGTCGAGGAAGGCGCGGTCGTGGCTGACCACCAGCACCGTCCCGGAGAAATCCAGCAGTCGGTCCTCGAGCAGTTCCAGGGTCTCGGCATCGAGATCGTTGGTTGGCTCGTCGAGCACCAAAAGGTTGGCCGGTTGGCTGAACAGCCGGGCCAGCAACAGGCGGTTGCGCTCCCCGCCTGAGAGTGCCCGCACCGGCTGACGGGCGCGCTGCGGCGGGAACAGGAAGTCCTGCAGGTAGCTGAGCACGTGGCGGGACTGGCCGTTGATCTCGATGTGCTCGCGCCCCCCGCCGACGTTGTCCTGAACACTGGCGTCCTCGTCGAGCACGGCGCGCTGTTGGTCGAAGTAGGCGATCTCCAGCCGGGTGCCGCGACGGATGGTCCCGTGGGTTGGTTCCAGTGCCCCGAGCAGCAGCCGAATGAGGGTGGTCTTGCCGCAGCCGTTGGGTCCGATGAGGCCCACCTTGTCGCCGCGCAGGACGGTGGTGTTCAGATCCCGGATGATGGTGGCGTCGTTGTAGGCAAAGTCTACTGCTTCGGCGTCGGCGACAATCTTGCCCGAGCGCTCCGCTTCTTGAACGCTGAAGCGCGCCTTGCCCTGATGCTCACGGCGCTCGGCCCGTTCGGCGCGCATGCGCTGGAGTTCCCGGACTCGTCCCTGGTTGCGGGTGCGCCGGGCCTTGATGCCCTGTCGGATCCAGGCTTCCTCCTGGGCCAGGCGCTTGTCGAATTCGGCGCGCTGCTGCTCCTCGGCGTGGAGGCGCTCTTCGCGGCGGCGCAGGTAGTTCTGGTAGTCGCCCGGGTAGCTGATCAGTGCTCCGCGGTCGATCTCCACGATGCGCGTGGCCAGGCTCTGCAGGAAGGCACGGTCGTGGGTGATGAACAGCAGCGCCCCTGGCCAGTCGCGGAGGAACCCCTCAAGCCAGGTGATGGCCTCGATGTCCAGGTGGTTGGTCGGCTCGTCGAGCAGGAGCAGGTCCGGGGCCGTGACCAGTGCGCGGCCGAGCAGCACGCGACGCTGCACGCCGCCGGAGAGGTTCGCCATGGCTGCCTCGGGGTCGAGGTCCAGGCGGGAGATCACGGCCTCGACTCGCTGCTTCAGGTCCCATCCGCCCTGGGCGTCCAGCGCGTCCTGGCAGGCCTGCATCTCGTCGAGGCGATCAGTGTCGCCGGCGGCAACGGCCTCGGCGACCCGGTGGTAACGCTCGACGGTCTCTCCCAGCTTGCCGAGGCCTGCGGCCACGTGTTGATAGACGGTGCCGCTGGTGTCCTCGGGCAACTCTTGGGCCAGTTGCGCGACCCGGACGCCCGGGTCGCAGAGGACCTGGCCGTCATCGGGTTCGACGGCGCCGGTGAGAATGCGCATTAGGGTAGATTTCCCGGCGCCGTTGCGTCCGACCAGGCAGACGCGTTCGCCTGATTCGACGGTCAGGTTGATGTCTTCCAGCAAGGGGGGGTGGTGCCCCAGGGCGAGTTGGACGTTGCGTAGCTCGAGTAGCGGCACAGGCTCCCTCAGTCGGCAGGCTCCAGGCGGTAAATCCCGCCATCGGATTCGTCGGTCAGCAGGTAGATATGGCCCCCGGGCCCTTCCTCAACAGCGCGAACCCGGCCCACGGTATCGCGCAGGATCTCTTCCTCGTGGACGACCGTTTCGTCCTCGATGACCACGCGGCGTATCGCCGGACGCACCAAGGCGCCGGCCAGGAAATCTCCCTCCCAGCGCGGGAACGCCTGGCCGCTGTAGTGATCCAGCCCTGAAGGGGCGATCGCCGGTGTCCAGTCACGGATGGGGGATTCCATGCCCTCGGCGTGGCGCCCGATGCCGATCTGCTCCTGGGTGGCGTAGTCGCGGCCGTGGGAGATGATCGGCCAGCCGTAGTTGTACCCCGCCTGGACCCGGTTGAGTTCGTCGCCGCCTCGCGGGCCGTGCTCAGTCTGCCAGATCGCGCCGGTCTCGGGGTGGATGAACTGGCCCTGGGCGTTGCGATGGCCGTAGGAGTAGATTTCGTCGCGCACCTGGTCGTCGGCCACGAACGGATTGTCCCCGGGGACCGAGCCGTCGTCGTTGAGGCGCAGGGTGGTACCAACGTGGTCGCCGGTGTCCTGCGCCCGGTGGGTATCCGGGTCGTGCTCGTCGTCGCCGCGATCGCCGACGGTCATCAGCAGGGTGCCGTCCGGCTTGAAGTCGATCCGCGACCCGTAGTGGCGGCCCGGGGTGGCGGCGGCATCGGCCACGAAGATCTCCTCGAGGTCGGTCAGCCGCGGCGCGCCGTCATCGAGGCGCGCCCTGGCCAGGGCCACGGTGGTTTCGTTGGCATCCCCCCGCGCGTACGTGAAGTACACCCAGCGGTTGTCGGTGAAGTCCGGATGCAGGGTGATATCCAACATCCCGCCCTGGTTGCGCGCGTGGATGCGGTCGGGCCCGCCGGACAAGCGCTCCACCCGGCCGTCTTCGACCCGATTGATGCGACCCGGCCGTTCGGTGACCAGCATGCCACCTTCGGGCAGGAAAGCCAGTCCCCAGGGGTGTTCCAAATCGGTGGCGACTTGCACGATGCGCACACCGTGATACTCCGTATCGTGATGAGCCTCGATGACCTCTTCGGCCAGGGCGGCCCCGCCGATCAGCGAGAACCCGGTCAGGGTGGCGATACGCGGCGTGACTCGGACCATGGCGCCTGCTCCATGCTAGCGTAGACCTTATACGGCCCTTACCATTCAAGCAGAGGAGGTCCGTCGTGGACAGCATACGCTCGCGAACCGGCGTTCCGGTGGAGGTGATCGATCTCCACTTCCAGGGCAAGGCCGGGCGCATTGCCAGTTTCCTGATCCGTCATCAAGGCGGGGCGATGCTGATCGAGAGCGGCCCCGGCAGCACGATCGGCGGCTTGGAGTTCGAGCTTCGGCGGCGGGGCCTGGCGCCGACGGATATCACCCACCTGCTGCTCACCCATATTCACCTCGACCACGCCGGTGCCGCCGGTTGGCTGGCCCGTCAGGGCGCCCATGTGTACGTGCACCCGCGGGGTGCCCCCCATCTGATCGACCCCGGCCGTCTGCTCGATAGCGCCTCGCGGATCTATGGAGACGACATGGATCGGCTCTGGGGGGAGTGCCTGCCGGTGCCCGAGGAGCAGATCACCACACTCGATGACGGTGACGAGGTCGCCGTGGGCGGAGTCGGCGTGGTCGCCCTGGACACGCCGGGGCATGCCGAGCACCACCTGGCCTTCCAGCTCGACGATGTCTGCTTCACCGGTGACGTGGGCGGCGTGCGCATGCCCCACTCAGGGGTGGTCATCCCGCCCGCGCCGCCACCGGAGTTCGACCCGCAGCGGTGGCGGCAGAGCTTGGCGCACATCGCTGCGCAACAACCGGAGTACCTGGCGCTGACCCATTTTGGCCTGTTCCTGGATCCGCCGGAGCATCTGGCGGCCCTGCGCCGTGGCCTGCGCGACCTGACGCGCTGGGCGGACGAAACGGTGGCCGAGGCGAACGATGTCGCCGATCTGCAGGCCCGTTACACCGCCTGGCTAGAGGCGTGGGCGCTGGAGCAGGGGCTGGATCCGGCGGACTGGGCCGGGCATCAGGCGATCAATCCGGCCTGGATGTCCGCACTGGGGCTGCGGCGCTACTGGAAGCAGAAGCAGGGCTGACGTCCTGCATCCCGATACGACGAGGAGGCTGCATGGCAGCGGGGTCTAGCTACGATGATCTGCCCATGGAGTGGGTGGGCAATTGGGCCGGGCGGCGCGCTGCGCTGACCCCGGAGCGGATGGCGCTCTACGAGCCGGACAGCGAGCGTTGCATCACCTATCGCCAGGCCGATCAGCGGGCCGAGCGTGCTGCGGCCCTGTTGACCGAGACCCTGGGGATCGGCCCCCGCGAACCGGTCTGCCTTCTGTCGCGCAATCGGCTCGAGGCGGTCGATCTCTATCTTGCCTGTGGCAAGACCGGTGTGATCCTGGCGCCGCTGTCTTACCGCCTGGCGCAACCTGAGCTCAACGACCTGGTCCGGCGGGTTGCGCCGCGCGCCCTGTTCTACGATGAGGCCTTCGCCGAGCTGGCCGCGGACCTGGATTTGCCCGCCGGCGCCCAGCGTGTCGAGCTGGCCGATGGGCGCGGCCGGTGGTTCGAGGCCGTGGATGCGGGCGAGGATCCGCGCACCGGTCAGAACCGTCCGCTGGCCCTCTCGGACCCGTGTCTCTACGTGCACACCGGTGGAACCACGGCCACGCCCAAGATCTGCGTGGTTTCCCATCGGCAGATGGTCTGGAACGCCGTGGACATTCTGGTCAGCAGTGGCGGATCGCTCGGGCCTCAGCAGGAGCTGCTGACCTTTCCGTTGTTCCATATCGGTGGCTGGAACACCCTAACTCCGGTGTTCTACGCCGGCGGCTACACCGTCATGCCGCGCAGCTTCGACGCCGGGCAGGCCCTGGAGCTGATCGAGGTGGAGGGGATCACCCATTTCGGTGCAGTTGAGGCCATGCTGCAGTTAATGGCCGAGCATCCGCGCTTCGCCGGGGTGGATATGAGCACGCTGGAGCAGATCACGACTGCCGGTGCGTCCTGTTCCTCCTGGACCATGCAGCCGTTCTGGCAGCGGGGGATCCGTGTCAGTCAGTCCTACGGGATGACCGAGGCGGGTCCGTCGAACTTCCTCTATGTCGGTGATGATCAGGGCATCGATGAACTGCGCGAGCACCACGACTCGGTGGGCACCTCGATGTTTCACACGGACTACCGCATCGTCGATCCCGAACGGCTAGAGCCGGTGCGCCGGGGTGAGGTCGGCGTGCTGCTGATGCGCAGCCCCCACAACTTTGACGGCTACCTCGACGAGCCCGAGCGCAGTGCCGGGGCGCTGCTCGCGGACGGCTGGGTCTACAGCGGTGACCTGGCTCACGAGGATGCTGAGGGCTATGTGCGCCTGGTCGGCCGCGCGGACAACATGTTTATCAGCGGCGGCGAGAACATCGCCCCGGAGGAGGTGGAGCAGGTCCTGCTGCGCCACGCCGGTGTTCGCAAGGCGGCGGTGGTGGGCGTGCCCGACCCGCGCTGGGGTGCGGTGCCGGCGGTTGCGGTGGTCGCACGCGAGGGTGCCGATGTCGATGCGGCGCAGATCCTACAGTTTGCCGAGCGGGAGCTGGCACGGTACAAGGTGCCGCGGTTGATTCGCTTTTACGAGGATCTGCCGCTGACCGGCGCCGGCAAGGTGGACCGCAACCGCGTCCGCGAGCAGCTTGCCGGGGAGGCAGGGGCGTCATCGGGAGAGGAGTAGGCATGACGGATCGTTTCGGTAACGCGCGGGTGCTGGTGGTGGCGGGTTCCGACTCCGGGGGCGGGGCCGGCATTCAGGCGGACCTGAAGGCGGTGATGGCGCTCGGCGGCTACTGCAGCACGGCGATTACCGCGCTGACGGCGCAGAACACCCGGGGTGTCCAGGATGTGCACACGATCCCGCCCGGTTTTGTGGCCGCTCAGATGCGCTCGGTCCTCGCCGACATCGGTGCCGACTGCGTGAAAACGGGCATGCTCCACGACACTGCGGTCATCGATGCGGTGGCCGCCGAACTCGACGCCCTGGCGCCCGGCGTGCCGCTGGTGGTGGACCCGGTGATGGTCGCCCAGAGTGGCGATCGACTCCTGGCCGAAGCGGCCGCCGAGCGGCTCGGCGATGTGCTGCTGCCACGGGCAACCCTCCTCACCCCCAATCTGCCCGAGGCGGAGGTGCTACTCGGCCGATCCGTGCCGGGCACCGAGGCCGGCCTGCGGGAGGCGGCCCGAGCCCTGCGCGGTTTCGGCCCCGGAGCGGTCCTGGTCAAGGGCGGGCATGCGGCCGGTGAAGAGGTTATCGATTGCCTGGCTACGCCGGACGGCGAGATGTGCTTTCGTAGCCGACGGATCGACACGACCTCCAACCATGGCACCGGGTGCACCCTGGCGAGCGCCATCGCTGCCGGGGTCGCCCGGGAGCTGCCTATGGCCGATGCCGTCGCCCGCGCCCGGGACTACCTCCAGGAAGCCCTGCGCACGGCCCGCGGCCTTGGGTCCGGGGCGGGGCCGGTGAACCACGCCTTCAATGTGCCCCCTTATTGATTGAGGGGGCGGCGTGATGCGGCAAATTGGCACAGAACGAAAAATGGACTAGACTGGTCCACAATAGAATCGCTCAAAACCGTGAGGGCTGTGCCATGTACGCGAACGCCGATCCGAACACCCTGGTGCAGGTTACCGCCCGTGGTCGCTACGCCGTTGGCGCAGTGCTGCACATCGCGCTCCACGACGAGATCGGCCCGGTCCCGCTGGCCGAGATCTCGGTCTGTCAGAATATCTCCACCTCCTACGTGGATCAGATCTTCGCCGATCTGCGGCCACACGGGATCATCGAGGGCATCCCCGGGCCGGGGGGCGGGTACCGGCTGGCCCGTCCGGCGACTGAGGTGACGGTGGCGGAGATCATCGCGGCGGTGGAGCGGCGCGAGGCCGGAACCCACTACCGCAGCGCGCTTGAGGGTGCGGTCTGGAGCCGGCTGATGGCGGATATTGCCCACTTCATGGAGCGGCTCACCGTGGCCGATCTGGTGGAGCGTCCGGCGGCGCGGGAGTGGCTTGCGCGGCAGTATCGAACCGGTCCGTGGCGGTGCGAGGTGTGCGGCGTGCTCACCGAGCGGGGCCCGAAGCATGCCGGTCATCGGGCGGGACGTTCCCGACGGGCGCGGTAGGACCGCCTCCGCCGGGGGGTCCCCCGGGGCGGTCAGCCGAAACGCTGCTCGACGTAGGATTCGACGATCTGCTCGAACTCTTCGGCGATGCGCTCCCCCTTGAGGGTCACGGAGCGCTCGCCGTCGATGAAGACTGGGGCCGAGGGCTGCTCGCCGGCGCCCGGCAGGCTGATGCCGATATCGGCGTGGCGGCTCTCGCCGGGGCCATTGACCACGCAACCCATCACCGCGATGCGCAGCCCCTCGACACCGGGGTAGCGTTCGCGCCAATCCGGCATGCGGGCATCGATATGGCTGCGGATGTGCTCGGCGAGACGCTGGAAGAAGTCGCTGGATGTGCGGCCGCAGCCGGGGCAGGCCGTGACCCGCGGCGTGAAATCGCGCAGCCCCATGCTCTGCAACACCTGCTGCGCTACCTCGACCTCGCGGGTTCGGGCGCCTCCGGGATCCGGCGTGAGCGAGACGCGGATGGTGTCGCCGATCCCCTCTTGGAGCAGGATGGCCAGGGCCGCCGAGGAGGCGACTACGCCGGGCACCCCCATGCCGGCCTCGGTCAGGCCCAAGTGGAGGGGGTAATCGCAGCGCCGGGCGAGGTCGCGGTAGACCGCCACCAGATCCTGGACGCCGCTCATCTTGCAGGAGAGCACGATGCGATCACCGGGCAGGCCCAGCTCCTCGGCGCGTTGCGCGCTCTCCACCGCCGAGGTGACCACCGCATCGCGCATGACGGTCTCCGGCGGCAGCGGCTCCGTTCGCGCCGCATTGGCGTCCATCAGCCGGGTGAGGACACTGTCGTCGAGGCTTCCCCAGTTGACGCCGATCCGCACAGGCAGGTCGTAGGTGCAGGCGATCTCGATCATCTCGGCGAACTGCGGGTCGCGTCGGCTCCCTTTGCCGACGTTGCCGGGGTTGATGCGCATCTTGGCAAGGGCCTCAGCGCACTCCGGGTGGCGGCGCAACAGCTTGTGCCCGTTGAAGTGGAAGTCGCCGACAAGCGGTACCTCGGCCCCCATACGGGCGAGGCGCTCGCGGATGCGCGGCACGGCCGCGGCGGCCTCCTCGTTGTTGATGGTGACCCGCACGAGCTCCGATCCGGCCCGGGCCAGATCGGCGGCCTGGACCGCGGTGCTCACCTCGTCAGCGGTGTCGGTGTCGGTCATCGACTGGACCACGATCGGTCCATCGCCACCGATGCTCAGGTCACCGATGCGGACGGTTCGACTGCGGCGCCGGGGCGCCGGCTCGGCTTCCAGGGGACGGGTTTCTGCATCCATGGCCAGTATTGTAGCCCAATCCGTCGTCGACCCGGAAAACATTCGTCTTTTACGATGCCGAAAGGCCGCGGTGTCCCCGCCGTGGCGACACGAACCTGGGAGGCACCATGATCGAACTCTACAGCTGGCCAACCCCCAACGGACAGAAAGTGCACATCGCCCTCGAGGAGATGGGGCTCGCGTACCGGGTCCACGGTGTGGATATCGGCAAGGGCGAGCAGTTTGCCGAGCAGTTCCAGCGCATCAGCCCGAACGGCCGCATACCGGCGATCGTCGATAGCGAGGGGCCCGGCGGGCAGCCGTTCTCCGTGTTCGAGTCCGGGGCGATCCTCATCTATCTGGCGGAGAAGAGCGGGCAGTTTCTGCCGACGGATCCGGCCGCGCGGATGCGCGTGATCGAGTGGCTGATGTTCCAGATGGGTGGCGTCGGACCGATGTTCGGTCAGGCGGGCCACTTCCGCAACCAGGCGCCGGAGCGGGTGGATTACGGCATCGAGCGCTACACCCAGGAAACGGAGCGCTTGCTCGGGGTTCTGGACCGTCGGTTGGGCGAGGTGCCCTACCTGGGTGGGGCGGCCTACAGCATCGCCGACATGGCGACCTATCCGTGGGTTCAGGTGGCCGAGCGCCTGGGGCAGCGCATGGGCGACTTCCCCAACGTGCTGCGCTGGTCGGATGAGATCGGCGAGCGCCCTGCGGTGGAGCGGGGGATGGCGGTGCTTAGGCAGCAGTAGGCTGGGGCCCCGGGGCGCGGCCCGGGTGGGCCGCGCTAAGGTTGTTTACCCGGGTCCGGGGTGATCCCGTGCTGGATGATCTCCGTGGCTGCTGCCAGGACATCGCTCTCGGGGGTGCCGTCCTCGCTCCAGATCAGGTGGCGTTTGCCCATGAAGAATGCGATCCCGATCAGCGCCAGTGCCTGGGTGTAGGGATCCCCGCGGCGGACTTCGCCGCGGGCCTGTGCTGCCTCGAGGCGCTCGGCGTAGCCTCCTGCCAGGGTCTGGAAGTACCACCGATGCGCTTCCGGATCGACGAACTGCGACTCCATCACGATCCGGTAAAGGTTTTCGTGCTCGCGGCAAAAGCGTAGGAACGCCTCCAGGCCGATGCGCTCAGCTTCGGCACGGTTTGCCGCGCCCTCGATGGCTTCGCTGAGATAGCGGCGCATGGTGCGGTTCATGTGCTCGACCAGCGCGCGGAAGATCTCCTCCTTGGAGCGGTAGTAGAGGTAGAACGTCCCCTGGGCCACCCCGGCGCGCTGGGTGATGCTGCTGATCGATGCGTTGTGAAAGCCCTTCTCGCCGAACTCCACCTCGGCGGCGGCGAGCAGGTTGCGGCGCGTGCGCTCGCCGCGCTCCGTGGCCGGCCCCACCCCCTGGGTCAAACCGGGTCTGGTCTTCTCCATGGCCATCCCGCAATTGGCTGGTTAACCTGCTCAAATTAAGTTGGCCGGTTTAACCCTGTCAAATCTGCCGGGAAACGTGGAAGTGAGGAGGTGCCCCCGTGCAAGCCGTCGACCGCCTGCTGCAGATCATGGAGCGCCTGCGGGACCCCGAGCGCGGGTGTCCCTGGGACGTGGAGCAGGATTTCCACTCTATCGCGCCGCATACCGTCGAGGAAGCTTACGAGGTCTTCGATGCGATCGAGCGCGGTGACATGGATGCGCTGCGGGATGAACTCGGTGACCTGCTGCTGCAGGTCGTCTTCCACGCGCGCATGGGCGAGGAAGGCGGGCACTTCGACCTGGAGTCGGTGGCCGAGACGCTCGAGGCGAAGCTCATCCGCCGGCATCCGCATGTCTTTGGGGCTGCGCGGGTGGCTGAACCGGAATCCGTGACCCATCATTGGGAGGCGATCAAGGAGCAGGAACGTGAGCATCGGGGCGAAGGCGACAGCGCCCTCGATGGGGTGGCGACGGCACTGCCGGCCTTGGCTCGGGCCACCAAGCTCCAGCGCCGGGCGGCGCGGGTGGGGTTCGACTGGCCGGACTACCGGGGCGCGGCTGCGAAGATCCGTGAAGAGCTGGCCGAAGCGGAGGCCGAGGTGGACGGGAGCCCCGAGCGTCGCGAGGCCGAGGTCGGCGATCTGCTTTTTGCCGTAGTCAATTTGGCGCGCCATCTCGACGTCGATCCGGAAACGGCCCTGCGTCGCGCCGGTCAGCGTTTCGAGGCGCGCTTTCGTGGCGTGGAGGCGGAGTTCGCCGCGCGTGGTGAAACCCTCGGGGCGCAGTCGATCGATGCCCTGGAGGCGGCTTGGCAGAGGACGAAGGGGAGGGAAGGGGGAACGTGACCGGGTCGGCGGCAGATCCAGGGAGGGAGCGGCGTATGCCGCCGGCAGTGCAGGGGCTTAGCCGGGTCGTCCCGCTCCTGCTCGCCCTCGGGGTCTTCGTCGCCGTTTTGATCCTTGCCGGCGTGCTCGCGCACTGGCTGGAGGAGTATCGCCTGGAGCAGGCGCGCTCGCAGGTGACCGAGGAGGCTTCGGCGCTGCGGGGACGGATTGAGGGGGAGCTGAACGCCTCCGTGTCGCTGGTCACGGGTCTGGGCGTCCTAGTAGGGGCGGATCCCGAGATCGACGGGCGGCGATTCGCCGCGATCGCGCAGCGGATGATGCGCCCCGAGTTTCACATCCGCAATATCACGCTGGCCCCGGACAATGTGATCCGCTACGTCTACCCGCTGGCCAGCAACGTCCGGGCCCTGGGCCTGGATATCAGCGAGCATCCGGCCCAGAGTCCCAGTCTCCAGCGCGTCATGGCCACCAGCGCCCCGGTGGTTGCTGGTCCGACGGAGCTGGTCCAGGGGGGCGAGGCGCTGATCGTGCGCGTTCCAGTCCATGAGGATGATGGGCGCTACTGGGGGGTGGCCAGTGTCCCGCTGGATCTCGACAGCTTCTACCGTGCTGCCGGGTTGCGGGAGATCGAGCAATCCGGTTTGCAGATTGCCCTGCGCGGGCGGGACGGGCTCGGCCGGAAGGGCGGCGTCTTTTTCGGCGAACCGCTTGTCTTCGAGCGGAATCCGGTGCGCATGGATATCACGTTCGGGGCATCCAGCTGGCAGCTGGCGGCTATTCCCGAGGGCGGATGGCAGGCGAAGGCCTCGTTGCCGGCCTGGTGGTGGTGGGTCTGGGCCGGCGGCGGCGTGATGCTGGCCCTGCTAGGCGGTGTGGTGGCTCGCCAGGCCCTGTGGCTGCGCTTTCTCAAGAATCGGCTTGAGGCCATCATGGCCACCATCCCCGATCTGGGGTTCGTGATTGATGATCGTGGGCAGTTCCGGGAGGTTTTCGGCGGGCAGGAGCGGCGCCTTTACCGGGATTTGCGCAACCTGGTCGGGCGGCGGCTGCATCAGGTGCTGCGCTTCGAGCTGGCCGAGAGCTTTCTTGAGAGCATCCAGCAGGCACTGGCCGAGCGGCGGCTGGTGACGCTGGACTACGAACTCGATATGGATGAGGTCGAGGGCGGCGGCGAGCACGGACCGCGCGGGCGCCAGTGGTTCGAGGCGCGGATCTACCCGCTGCCGCCTGGGCTGGAGGCGCGCCCCTCGGTGCTGTGGCTCGCCTACAACGTCACCGAGAGGATGCAGGCGTTGGCTGAGGCCGAGCGGAGCCAAGAGCAGATGCGACATATGGCCCTGCACGACCACCTCACCGGTCTGGCCAACCGGGCGCTGCTGCTCGATCGCCTGGAGAAGGCGCTGGAGTGGGCGCGGCGCAACCGCGAGTCGGTGGCGCTGCTGTTCATCGATCTGAACCACTTTAAGCCGATCAATGACGAGCATGGCCACGAGGTCGGAGACCGGGTCCTCCAAGAGTTGGCCACGCGCCTGACCGGTGCTGTGCGGGAGGTGGACACGGTGGCCCGCCACGGTGGCGACGAGTTCGTCATCCTGCTCGAGGGCGTGGACAGCCGGCGCGCCGCCGAGCGGGTGGCCGACAACATCGTCGCCAGCCTCGACGAGCCGGTGACCGTCAACGGCTTGGCTTTCCCGGTCTCGCTGAGCATTGGCATTGCCCTGTATCCCGAGCACGGAAGCTCGGCGGACGAGCTCCAGCGCGTCGCCGATGACGCCATGTACGCCGCTAAGGCCGATCGCTCGTGCAGTACCTACGCCTTCGGGGCGCCCCTGGCCGGACCGTATACAGCGGACTAGCGCAGCAGGAGCACCGCGGCGACCGAGCGGTCCTCGCCGAGGAGGAGGTTGAATGTCCTGCAGGCGGCGCGGGTATCCATGGCTTCAAAACCGATCCCGGAGCCGATCAGCGCCCGCATCAGCTCGCGATCGGGGAAGGACTGCTCACTTCCGGTGCCGAGCAGGATCAGCTCCGGTTCCAGGTCGATGGCCGGCTGCAGGTCGGCGAGGGTGAGTTCCTCCAGGCGCTCGGCGCGGATATCCGTGCTCAGCAAGGTCGGTGTCACCAGGACGCTGGTCTGGTACTCGGCCTGATTGATGCGGATCCAGCCCGGTTCGAAGGCGCGGATCCGGTAACCGGCATTGCCGTGATCTTGGGCGAGTTTCATGGGCTCAAGCCTCGATCTCGTTTGACAGTCCTGCCCCGGGTGAGTACGTTCACAGGCTTCATTGCCCCCGGTCCCTACACTGCATTCCTTGAGGTTCGCCCGTGGACTCCGATCTGCCGAAAGCCGACTTCCCTCGGATCAAGCGGCTGCCTCCGTACGTCTTCAACATCGTCAACGAACTCAAGGCGGCCGCACGCCAGCGGGGCGAGGATATCGTGGATTTCGGGATGGGCAATCCCGACCAGCCGACGCCCCAGCATATCGTGGACAAGCTCTGCGAGGCTGCCCAGCGACCCGACACGCACCGGTATTCGATGTCGCGGGGGATCCCGCGACTGCGTCGGGCGGTGGCTAACTGGTACGCCCAGAACTTCGATGTGCACCTCGACCCGGAGAGCGAGGCCATTGTCACCATCGGCTCCAAAGAAGGCCTGGCCCACCTGGCCCTGGCCACTCTGGGGCCGGGGGACGCCGTGCTGGTGCCCAACCCCGCCTACCCGATCCACCCCTACGGCGTCGTGATCGCCGGAGCGGATATCCGCCACGTGCCCATGATCCCGGGCGGGGACTTCTTCGTGGAGCTCGAGAAGGCGATCCGGGATACCTACCCCAAGCCCAAGATGCTCATCCTCAACTTCCCGTCGAACCCGACGGCGCAGTGTGTCGAGCTGGACTTCTTCGAGAAAGTGGTCGAGATCGCCCGCAAGGAGGGCATCTGGGTCGTGCAGGATCTGGCCTACGCCGAGATCGTCTTCGACGGCTACAAGGCCCCGTCGATCCTGCAGGTGCCGGGTGCCAAGGACGTGGCGGTGGAGTGTTACTCCCTGTCCAAGACTTACAATATGCCCGGCTGGCGGATCGGGTTCGTCTGCGGGAATCCGGACTTGATCGCCGCCCTGGCACGGATGAAGTCGTACCTGGATTACGGTATGTTCACGCCCATCCAGGTCGCCGGCATCCTGGCGCTGGAGGGGCCGCAAGACTGCGTCGAGGAGATCCGCGAGATGTACCGGGCCCGGCGCGATGTCCTCTGTGATGGGCTGGAGGCGGCCGGATGGCCCGTGGAAAGGCCGAAGGCGACCATGTTTGTCTGGGCCCGTATCCCCGAGGCGTATCGGGAGATGGGCTCGCTGGAGTTCTCGAAGAAGCTGCTGGCCGATGCCAAGGTGGCGGTCTCCCCAGGGATCGGCTTCGGCAGTTACGGCGATGAGTATGTCCGTTTCTCGTTGATCGAGAACGAACACCGCACGCGTCAGGCGATTCGCGGCATCAAACAGATGCTGCGGCGTGATGATGCTTGCTGAGCCCGCGCCCTGCGCGGCGGGCTGGAACCGCTCAGATTCGGAGGTGAGGATTGAAACCGGTTAATGTGGGGATGCTCGGCCTCGGTACCGTGGGTTCGGGGGTGGTCAATATCCTCGAGCGCAATGCCGATGTGATCAGCCGGCGCGCCGGGCGCGAGATCCGCGTTACCCACGCCTCGGCGCGCCATCCGGAGCGCCCGCGCAGCTGCCGCCTGGAGGGGATCCGCCTGACCACCGATCCGTTCGAGGTGGTCGACGACCCGGAAGTGGAGATCATCGCCGAGCTGATCGGCGGCTACGAGCCGGCCCGGGAGCTGGTGCTGCGTGCGTTGGACAACGGCAAGCACGTTATTACCGCCAATAAGGCGCTGATCGCCTCCCACGGCAACGAGATCTTCGCCCGGGCGCGGGAGAACGGTGTTACGGTGGCCTTCGAGGCAGCGGTGGCCGGCGGCATCCCGATCATCAAGGCCGTGCGCGAGGCGCTGACCGGTAACCGCATCGAGTGGCTCGCGGGGATCATCAACGGGACCTCGAACTACATCCTCACCGAGATGTTCTACGAGGGCCGGGATTTCGGAGACGTCCTCGCCGAGGCGCAGCGCCTGGGCTACGCCGAGGCGGACCCGAGCTTCGATGTCGACGGCACCGACGCCGCCCACAAGCTGACCATCCTGGCCTCCATCGCCTTCGGCATCCCGCTGCAGTACGACAAGGTCTATGTCGAGGGCATCGATCATATCACGCGCGAGGACGTGGCCTTCGCCGAGGAGCTGGGTTTCCGGATCAAGCACCTGGGCCTGGCCTTCCATGAGGAGAACGGCTACGCGCTGCGCGTGCACCCGACGCTTCTGCCGCGACGGCACATGCTGGCCAACGTCGACGGCGTCATGAACGCCGTCATGGTCAAGGGCGACGCCGTCGGGCCGACGCTCTACTACGGCGCCGGTGCCGGCGCCGAGCCGACCGCCTCGGCGGTGGTGGCCGATATGATCGACGTGGTGCGCGAGTTCAACCTGGAGCCCGAGAACCGGGTGCCTTATCTGGCGTTCCATACCGAGTCCCTCTCGCGGGAGCCGGTGCTGGCCATGCGCGACGTCGAGACGGCCTACTACCTACGGCTCTCGGCGCGGGACGAGCCCGGCGTGCTGGCCGACGTCACCCGCGTGCTCGGGGATTTCGGGATCTCCATCGAGGCCATCATCCAGAAACAGCCGCAGGCCGGGGCCGATCACGTCCCGATCATCCTGCTGACCCACCGTATCCATGAGCGTCACATGGACGCGGCCATCGAACGCCTGGAGCACCTGGAGCAGGTCGATGGACGCGTCGTACGCATCCGTGTCGAGAGCCTGGAGTGAGAGCATGCCCTTCCGACCCCGCTACACTGGACTGATCGCCAAGTATCTGGATCGGCTGCCGATCAGCGATGATGCCCGGATTCTCGGGCTGGGCGAGGGCAATACGCCGCTGATCCAGCTGACGCGGATCCCGGCGGAGCTCGGCCGCGACGTGGACCTCTACGTCAAGTTCGAGGGCCTGAACCCCACCGGCTCGTTCAAGGACCGCGGCATGACCATGGCGGTCACGAAGGCGGTCGAGCAGGGGGCCAAGGCGATCATTTGCGCCTCGACCGGCAACACCTCGGCCTCGGCCGCGGCCTATGCGGCCCGCGCCGGGATCAGCTGTTTCGTGCTTATTCCCGATGGCAAGATCGCCATGGGTAAGCTGGCCCAGGCGATCATGCACGGTGCGCAGGTGCTGCAGATCCGCGGCAATTTCGACGCCGGCATGCGCCTGGTCAAGGAGCTGGCCGAGCACGCGCCGCTGACCATCGTCAACTCCATCAACCCGTATCGGCTGCAGGGTCAGAAGACGGCGGCCTTCGAAGTGATCGAGGAGCTTGAACGCGCCCCGGACTACCACTGCCTGCCCGTGGGCAACGCCGGCAACATCACGGCCCACTGGATCGGCTACAGCGAGTGCGCCGGACGCAAGGGTGACGAGCAGCTGACCGCTGCCTGCGCCTTCTGCGAGGGGCATTGTCGTTACGCGTCCGCACTGGTGGATCGGCGCCCGCGCATGGTCGGCTACCAGGCGAGCGGCAGCGCACCTTTCCTGCGGGGCGGGCCAGTGGCTGAGCCCGAAACCGTGGCGACGGCCATCCGCATCGGCGATCCGCAGTCGTGGGATTACGCCCAGGCCGTTCGCGAGGAGTCCGGTGGGTGGTTCGATGAACTCAGTGACGAGGAGATCCTCCGGGCGCAGCGGATGCTCGCCGATCATGAGGGTGTGTTCTGCGAGCCGGCCTCGGCGACCTCGGTGGCGGGGGCCATGCGCGATATCCGCAGCGGCCGCATCCCCGAGGGCAGCACGGTGGTCTGTACCCTGACCGGGCATGGCCTCAAGGACCCGGATGTGGCCAGCGCCCAGGCCGGGGATGCGGTGCAGACCGTGGATGCCGACTATGAGGCCGTCCGCGAGGCCATTCTGAAGCGGCTTTGAACGCCCACCGTTTACGCCTGCGGATTCCGGGGCTGCTCGGGCCGCTTCCCGGGCGGCTGCCTCCCGGGGTGCTGGCACGCCAGCCGGCGCTGGAGACCTGGCTGGCCCGGGGCCGGCACGGCCCCTTGACGCCGTCGCCGGTGCCCGAGGCGGCCGGTGCCCTGGGATGGCTGGCCGACGGCGGGGATCCGGGCTGTGAGGCTTACTGGAGCCGTGCGCAGCCATTGCACCTGCGCCCGGAGGCAGCGGGTGTGCGCCTGGTGCAGGTCGCGATCAACGAGTTCGAGGCCGCGCGGCTGGAGACCGATCTGGCCGATCTGCTGGCCGGACGGCGCGTGCAGCTGCACCGGACATCCGCCGGGCGTTGGTACTTGCAGAGCCAGGCGCCGCTGCCGGAACGTCCCGCACCGGAACAAGTCTGCGGCCGTTTCATCGACGCCTACCTGCCGCGGGGAGGCGACGCCCTGAGGTGGGCGACGCTCTTCAACGAAGTCGAGATGGCCCTGTGTGACCACCCGGTCAACCGCGATCGGGAAGAGCGCGGCGAGCCGCCCATCAACGCCCTGTGGGCGTGGGGTAGCGGGCGGTGCCCTACGCCCCCGGCGTCGTTTCCCTGGCAGCGCCTGTTCAGCGACGATCCGGCCTGGTTGGGGCTCGGGGTGCTGGCTGGGGCCGAGGTGGCGGATCTGGCTGGATCGACGCCCATCCTCCCGGGGCCGGATACGCTGGTCGCGGTCCCTTGGGCGGAGCAGGCGCTGGCCGTGGATGATGGGGCGGCGTGGATCGACGCCGTGGCGGCGGTTGAGCGCGCGATCGCCGCGCCGGCGCTGGTGGCGCTGCGCGAGGCCGCTGCGCAGGGGTCGCGCTGGGATGCGCTGGAACTGTGTTTTGGGGCCGATGACCACGGTGTCACTTTGGGACGGCGGGAGCTGCGTCGGTTCTGGCGCCGGCCCCGGCCCCTCGGCGCCTGGGTCCGGGAGGGCGGCGAGGATGCCTGAGCGCATCCGGCGGCGTCCGGCGGGTGCACTTCCGGACGGCGTTGCGCAGGACCTGCACCCGGTCCTGCGGCGGGTCTATCAGCGCCGCGGCCTACGCGATGCCGCGGAGCTGGATCTGAGCCTGCGGCGGCTGCAACCGCCGACCGGCATGGCCGATCTGGACCGTGCGGTGGCTGCGCTGGTTCCGGCCCTGAGCCGGGGCCAGCGCATCGTGGTCGTCGGCGATTACGATGCCGACGGGGCGACAGCGACCGCGCTCATGGTCCTTGCGCTCCGACGTCTCGCTGCGGCGGCTGGCGGTGATCCGACGGCCGTCCAGTCTTTCGTTCCGGATCGGTTCTCGCTGGGCTACGGCTTGAGCGCGGCCGTCGTCGAACGGCTGCGCCCCACGGAGCCGGCCTGGCTGGTGACGGTGGATAACGGCGTCAGCAGTCTGGAGGGGGTCGCTGCGGCACACCAGGCGGGCATGGGCGTGGTGGTGACTGATCACCACGCGCCCGGCGCAGCGTTGCCGGCCGCCGAGGCGGTTGTGGATCCGCTACGCGATGACGACCACTTCCCGAGTACGGCCCTGGCCGGGGTGGGCGTGGCTTTCTACCTGGCTCTGGCGCTGCAGCGTGGCCTTGCGGCGGACGGGTGGCTCCGCGAGGAACCGGTCTCGCTGCTGGGGCTGCTGGATCTGGTCGCCGTGGGGACCGTGGCAGACCTGGTTCCGTTAGATCACAACAACCGCATCCTCGTCGAGCAGGGACTGCGCCGGATCCGCGCCGGTGTTGCCCGTCCCGGCATCGTCGCGCTGCTGGAGCAGGCCGGCCGCGAGCCTGCCGAGGCGACGGCGGCCGATCTGGCTTTCGCCGTCGGGCCGCGCCTGAATGCAGCCGGGCGCATGGACGACATGACCGCCGGGGTCGAGTGCCTGCTCGAGGAAGATCCGCATCGAGCCCGGGAGCGGGCGGTCGCGCTGGATGACCTGAATCGTCAGCGCCGCGCGGTGGAGTCGCAGATGACTGAGGAGGCACTGGCCGGGCTCGAGGCCCGCGCCGAGGATGTAGGCCTCGGCGTGTGCGTGGCGGCGGAGGGCTGGCACCAGGGGGTGACCGGGATCCTCGCTTCGAGGTTGAAAGAGCGCTATCACCGCCCGGCGGTGGCTTTCGCTCCGGCAGACCAGGGGATGCTGCGCGGCTCAGCGCGCTCGGTGCCCGGGCTGCATATCCGCGACCTATTGGCGCGCATCCATGGGCGTTCGCCAAAGCTGATCGAGTGTTTCGGCGGGCACGCGATGGCCGCTGGACTCACCATCGAATCCGGGCAGCTGGATGCGTTCCGCCGCGAGTTCGCCGGTGCGCTGGATGAGGCGCTGGGTGGTGAGTTGCCCGAGCTGCGTGTGGAGACCGACGGCGAGTTGCAACCGGAGGAGCTCAACCTGGAGACGGCCTGGGCCCTGCGCTACGGCGGTCCCTGGGGCCAGGGGTTCCCCGAGCCGTGCTTTGACGGCGTTTTCCGGATCCGTCAGAGCCGGGAACTGCGCGGTGGCCACCTGCGGCTGGAGCTGGATGCTGACCATGGCAATGGGCCCACTGTCCCGGCCATCGCCTTCGGTGGGGTCGAACGGGGTTGGAACCAACTGGAGGGTCCGGTTCGCGCGATCTACCGCCCGGAGGTCAACCGGTTTCGTGGCAGTGTCACCCTGCAGCTGCGCATCGAGTACCTAACCACCGCAGGTTGACCGGGAGGCGGGCCGTCCGGCCGCCTCCCGGCTCCGGTCTCAGTCTTCTTCCCGGGCCTCCGCGGTGAGGACCTCGTCGCCCGCTTCGCGCAAGAGCTGCGCAAAATCGGCGATGATCGCTGCGCTGGCATTGAGCAGGGCGTCCGGCAGCTCATCCGCGTCAACATCCGCGTAACGCTCCACCGGCTCCTTGCCGTGGGCCTTGCGGCGCTCATTGTGAAGCTCCAGCAACCGCTCCTCGCGTACCTTCTGCTCCTCCTGCCGGGTGGCCTTGTTCAGGGCGACCGAGGTGTCCTCCCGTATCTCGCGCTTGGCCTCAAGCTCCCGCTCCAGGGCGCGGAAGGTCTCGGTCTGATCCATCCGTGTCTGGTGGCGACGGGCCAGTTCGTCGATGATTGTCTCGAGTTCGATATGCACCGTGACATCGAGCCCGGCGATCTCCGTTGCCGGCAGCGGGTTCCGGGTGGCGCGCTCGCCGAACTCCTCGTGGCTGAACTCCGAGGGCAGGTGGATATCCGGTTTGACGCCCTCGAGCTGCGTGCTCTCGCCGGTGACCCGGTAAAACTGGGCCAGAGTCAGCTTGAGCTGCCCGGAACGCTCCTCGCCGGGGATGGCGTAATTGTCCAGGCCGATCATCTGCTGCACCGTGCCCTTGCCGAAGGTCTGGTCGCCGAGGACGATGCCCCGTCCGTAGTCTTTAATGGCCGCGGCGAAGATCTCGGAAGCCGATGCGCTGCGTCGATCGACCAGCACCCCCAGGGGCCCATCGTAGGCCGGCTCGCCCCTGGATTCGCCAACCTGCTCGGGGTGGCCGCGGGCGTCGCGAACCTGCACTGCCGGTCCGCCGCCGGTGAACATGGCGGTGAGGGCGGTGGCCTCGCGCAGGGCCCCCCCGGAGTTTCCGCGCAGGTCGATCAGCAGGCCGTCGATCCCCTCCTCGAGCAACTCCCCAAGCAGGCGCTGGACGTCACGCGTGGTGCTGCGGAAATCGTCCTGCCCGGAGTGCGCGGCCTCGAAGTCCCGGTAGAACTTCGGGATGGTGATCACGCCGACCCGCTGCTCCTCGCCCTGAGCGTCGGTCTTCTCGATGACCTCCTTGCGGGCGGCCTGGTCTTCCAGATCGACCTTGTTGCGGACCAGCCGCACCTCGCGCGGTGAACTCTCACTGGCCCCGGCTGGCGGCAGGACGTTGAGCCGGACCACTGACTCCTTGGGGCCGCGGATCATGTCCACGATCTCATCGAGCCGCCAGCCGACCACGTCCTTCATCTCGCCGTCGTCGCCGTCAGCGACGCCGATGATGCGCTCGCCCTCGCGCAGCTCACCGGACTGCTCGGCCGGACCGCCGGGGATGAGTTCGACGATCTCGGTGAAGTCCTGGTCCATGGTCAGCTTGGCGCCGATCCCCTCGAGCTGCAGCGACATCTGCATGTCGAATTCCTCCGAGCGCTGGGGCGAGAGGAATGTGCTGTGGGGGTCGTAGGCGCCTGCCCAGGCGCTCAGGAACTGGTCCATGATGTCTTCGTTGTCGGCATCCACGGCACGGTCACGAAGGGTGTTGTAGCGCCGCTCGAGGTTCTCGCGGATCTCCTCGGTGCTGCGCTCGGCCAGCTCCAGGGTCAGGGCATCATGCGTGACCCGCTGGCGCCAGAGGTCGTCGAGGGCGTCGCGATCGGCCGCCCAGTCGGCCTCGCTGCGGTCCTGCTCGAAGCGGCCGTCGCCGTCGAAGTCGAACCCCTCCTCGAGAAGCCCGAGGGCGAATTGGGTCTGCTCCGCGACGCGCTCACGGTAGCGGGCGTGCAAATCGTAGGCCGCCTCGAGGATCGCGTCCCCCTGACCGGGGCCGAGTTCGCCCATGCGCTCGCGGAACGCCTCGACGTCCTCCTCGAGGAGGAAGAAGCGGCCGTGGTCGAGCTGCTTCAGGTAGGTCTCGGTGGCCTGCTCCATGAGCTTCTCGTCGGACTCGGGACCGCCGTAGTGGTAGCGCTGGAGCAGATCGGCAACCACGCGTGCCTTTTCGAACTCGGTCTGGCCGGGCACCACGCCGTTCTCGCCGGCAGCTGCCGTCGGTATACCCGGTGATCCCGGCAGCGGAGCCGTGGAGAACAGGGCCAGGCCGAGTGCCAGCACAGGGGTCAACAACAGGTGACTTCGGGCCAAAATACGCCTCCAATCCAAGTATTCGGTTGCCGCGAGGCTTGTTACCTCACTTTAGCTCATCGCCCCCAGGCTTTTGGAAGCGACCTCGTATACGTCTTTCGACAGCGTATCGCGCTCAAGGATCCGTTCGAGTTGCTGGCGCATCGAGCGACGCCGGCCGGGGTCGTAGCGGCGCCACTGTGTCAGCGGTGCCAGCAGCCGGGCGGCGAGCTGCGGATTGCTCCGGTCCAGGCGCAGCACGTGATCGCTGAGCAGCCGGTATCCGCTGCCGTCCGGGCTGTGAAAGTGGGCCGGGTTGCCCTGGGCGAACGCACCGAGTAGGGCCCGGGCTCGATTGGGGTTTTCCAGGGTGAAGTCCGGGTGCTCGGCGAGCTGGCGCACCCGGTGGACGGTCTCCGGTCGATCGGCCAGGGCCTGCGTCCGGAACCACTTGTCGACCACCAACGGTTCCCCGGACCAGCGCTCGTAGAAAGCGTCCACCGCCTGCTCGGCCTCCGGGCGCGAGCTGTCCGCCAGTACAGCCAGGGCAGCCAGCCGGTCCGTGAGGTTGTCGCTGCGCTCGAGCTGTTCCAGCGCCCGGCTCAGGTGGCGCTCCGAGCCGGCGTGGAGATAGCTCAAGGCCAGGTTGCGCAGTCGGCGCCGGGCGGCTTCGTCCGGGTTGTAGCGCCAGGGGCCTGTCGCCTGGCTGTGCAGGATCAGCCAGTGCCCCTCCAGCGCCTCGCCCAGGCGGGCACGGACGCGCTGGCGGGCGTCGTGGATGGCCTGCGGGTCGACCACCTCCACCTGCTCGGCGAGGTAGGTCTCGGCGGGCAGGGTGAGTGCCTCGGCAACCAGCGCGGGGTCGGCTTCGGGCGCCTCGAGGGAGGTGCGGAATGCCTGCTCGAGCCGCTCCACCCCGTCGGGCCGCGGGGTGCCCCGCGCCTCGTCGAGGAGAACGCGCATGGCCAGCTGTTGCCCCGCTTCCCAGCGCGCGAATGGGTCGGTGTCATGGGCGAGCAGGAAGCCGAGGTCGTCGTCGCTGTACGGGTAGTGCAGCTTGACCGGCGCTGAGAAGCCGCGCAGCAGCGAGGGCACGGGGCGCTCTGGGCAGTCCTCGAAAACGAAGCGCTGTTCGGACTCGCGCAGTTCGAGTACGCGGGTGCGACTGTGTGCGGTGGAGTCCCGGGCCTCGCGGACCGCTAGCGGCGAACCGTCCTGGCCGATTAGCCCCACGGCCAGCGGGATGTGCATGGGATCCCGGTGCGGCTGGGTCGAGTTGCCGGGCAGGGATTGACGGCAGATCAGGGTGTACTCGTTCCGCTCCGGGTCGTAGTCGTCCTCGATCTCGATCTCAGGGGTGCCGGCCTGGGTATACCACAGGGCGAACTGCTGGAGATCGACCCCGGCGGTTTCCTCCATGGCGGCGAGGAAATCCTCGATGGTGGCGGCCTCACCGTCGTGGCGTTCCAGGTAGCGCCGCACGCCGCGCCGGAAGGCGTCGTCGCCGAGCAGCGTGTGGTACATGCGGATGACCTCGGCACCCTTGGCGTAGACGGTGGCCGTGTAAAAGTTGTTGATCTCCACGTAGGCATCCGGGCGGACCGGGTGGCTCATGGGCCCGGCGTCCTCCGGGAACTGGGCGGTACGAAGCAGGCGCACCTGACCAATGCGCTGGACCGCCTCGGAGCCGGTGGTCTCGGCAAACTGGTGCTCGCGGAAGACGGTCAGCCCCTCCTTGAGCGAGAGCTGGAACCAGTCGCGACAGGTGACGCGGTTGCCCGTCCAGTTGTGGAAGTACTCGTGGCCGATGACCGCCTCGATGTTCTCGTAGTCGCTGTCGGTGGCGGTGTCGGGGCTGGCCAGGACGAACTGGGTGTTGAAGATGTTCAACCCCTTGTTCTCCATCGCGCCCATGTTGAAGTCCCCCACGGCGACGACCATGTAGGTATCCAGGTCGTACTCTAGGCCGTAGTGTTCCTCGTCCCAGCGCATGGCTCGCTGCAGCGCAGCTAGAGCGTGATCGGTACGCCCCGTGTTCTCTGGCTCCACATAGAAATGGAGGGCTACCTCGCGGCCCGAGGCGGTTACGAAGGACGCTTCCTGACAGGCCAAGTCGCCGGCAACCAACGCGAACAGGTAGGACGGCTTGGGGTAGGGGTCGTGCCAGATGGCGTAGTGGCGCCCGTCGTCAAGTTCTCCCCGTTCGATGCAGTCGCCGTTGGACAGCAGCACCGGGCAGGTGGCGCGGTCGGCGACCACGGTGGTGGTGAACGGCGCCAGGACGTCGGGGCGATCCGGGTAGGGCGTGATGCGCCGGAACCCCTCCGCCTCACACTGAGTGCAGAACATGCTGCCGGAGCGGTAAAGGCCGGAGAGGGCGGTGTTCGCCGCGGGATCGAACCGGCTGACGGTCTCCACGCGGCAGCGCTCGGGGGCATCATAGAGGATCACCGCCCCCTGCTCATCCTGGTGCGCGCTGGGCTCCAGTTCGACCCCGTCGACGGTCAGCGCTTCCAGCTCCAGGAACTCTGCGTCCAGGCGCAGCGGCGCCTCATCGTCGGTGGCCGCAGGGTTGCGGCGCAGCTCCAGCGCCGCCTCCACGCGGGCCATGCCAGCATGGAGGTCCACGCGGAGGTGGATCCGGTCGACCAGAAAGGCGGGCGGACGATAGTCGCGCAGGCGGATGGTCTGCGGTCGGGGTGCACTCATGGGGACGCTCGTGTTGAATATAGCGAGGTGATCGGTGTGGAATAAGCAGCTTACCTGATCAGGGCACTCCGGGCACACGGGTGACCCAACGCGGGAGGCTGAATGTACGCAAGTTTCGGGGGGATCGGGGGCGGCGGCCCGGAGACGGGGCTGGAGCTGATCCGGTACGCGGGCAGCGACGGGGCATCGGATGCCGTGTTCCCGCCGCTGCTGTTCATCCACGGCGCCTTCGCCGGTGCCTGGTGCTGGGAGGTCCACTACCTGCCGCACTTCGCCGGCCTGGGCTACGAGGCTCACGCGCTGAGCCTCCGCGGCCACGGGGCGAGCGCAGGCCGGGAGACGCTCAACTCGGCCTCCCTGAGCCACTACGTCGAGGACGTGGCCGAAGCCGTCGAGTCGCTGCCACATCCGCCGGTGCTCATCGGTCACTCCATGGGCGGTTTGGTGGTGGATATCGCCCTGCGCCAGGGCGTACCGGCCGCCGGCGCTGTGCTTTTGGCCTCGGTGCCCCCAACCGGGCTCGCCCCCTCCGGCATGCAGATGATGCTGACCGAGCCGCGGCTGCTCTGGCAGATGGGCATTCTTCAGGGGCTCGGACCGGCCTGGGTCGATGTGGATGAGGCCCATCGGGCCCTGTTTGCGGAAGAGATGGATCCGGAGGTGCTGCTCGATTACACCAGCCGCATGCAGCCGGAGTCGCAGCTGGCCCTGTTTGAGATGGGTTTCCCGCGCTGGCCGCGATGGGGCGGCGTGTCCGTGCCGGTGGCGGTGATCGGGGCCGAGGAGGATGTCATCATCCCGCAGTGGATGGTGCGCACGACGGCGTGGCTCTATGGCGTGGAGCCACGCTGGATCCCCGGCGCCGGCCACGCCACCATGCTTGAGCCCAGTTGGCGCCGCGGCGCGGACTGCCTGGAACGGGCGCTGGCCGATCTGGTCCGGACGGGGGCGGGTCGGTCCTGAAGGTTTTCCGGCAACAAAGCAGGGAATTCGTGGTACCGCTTTGCGCCTCGTTAGGCTAGACTGATCGAGATAGTCCAACCCGAGGGGCGCCACTGAGAACGTCGGCTGGCGCACCGGCACCCGTCCAGGGGATGCTCGACGGGCTATTGAGCGGCCCTGCTACCGGGCGCATCAAGCATAGAGACTAAAAGACCGAGGAGTAGCCGATCATGAAACGCATTGTTCTGGCCGCGGGTACCGCGACCGCGCTGATCTTCGGCGGCATGGGGGCGGCCCTTGCCGACGGCGAATCCATCTACATCAACGGCACGGCACCGACCTGTTCCTCGTGCCATGACCGCGGGGTGGCCGGCGCACCGGAGCTCAACGCCCCCGAAGACTGGGCCGACCGGCCCTCCTCGGTGGACGAGCTGATCGAGAGCACGCTCGCGGGCAAGGGCGCCATGCCGGCCTACGACGGGCGTGCCGACCGCGAGGATCTGGTCAAGGCCATCGAGTACATGCTCTCGACCCTTTGATCCTGCGGGGCGGCCGGGTCGCCAGGGCCCGGCCGCCAAAGCGGAACCCCGCGCGAAGCCCAGCCCAACGCTCACGGCTACTCGGCGGGGAACCGCGCCACCTTCTCCAAGGTCTCCCCATTCCGCTCGATGACCAGCGGCAGCCAGGTGCCCGGCGCCTGACGGGACACGATGTGCTGCAGGTCGCGAGGATGCCGGATCTCGGTCTCCGCTGCCTTCACGATGCGGTCGCCGGCGGCCAGCCCGGCCTGATCGGCGGGTGTATCGGGGAAGACTTCGAGGATGGTCACCTTCGAATCGTCCTCCTCCATGGCGATGCCCAGACGCGGCGGATCGGGGGTGGCGCGCTCGGGCTCGAGCGCGAAGACGAAGTCCGCCCGATCGGCGTCCGGGCACGCGGCGGCGGCGTCGAGCGGCAGCAGGATGCGGATCGAGTCGTGGCCGAGATCCCGGAGCTGGTGGGCGATGCCGTCACCGTACTCGGCGTGACCCCTGCCGACGATGCCGACGACCGGGCCGCCGTAGGCCTCTAGGGCGGAGACCATCGACTCGGCCATCGCCCGGTCCCAGAACGTCTGCGCCTCGATGAACCGATCCAGGTCGGCATCGTTCTCGCCGGCGCCGGGGTGATGACGGAAGATACCCTGCAGGCGGTCCCGGTACGCCTCGCTGGCCGCTGCCGGCTGGCCGACGGATTCACGCTCGTCCTCATCCAGATCGTCGAAACCGCGTTCCCGCACGGCGCGCACGGTGTCTCGCTCAACGTTGAGGGCTTCGGCCGGCACGCGGTGCGCGCGGACGAATTCGAACAGTGGCATGTAGAGTTCGGCGTCGTAGCCCCAGACGCGCTGCCATTCGGTCTCCTCGAGGAACGCCTCGCGCGTCAGGTTGCCCGTGCGCCAGTCTTCTAGCGGTTTCTGTTTGCTGCGTGGGAACATCTCGAAGCCAATGGCCCCAAGCTCCCCTCGCCCGTGCAAAGCGGCCAGGGTATGGAGCTGCCAGCGGTGGTGGGCGGCATCGTCGTGGCGCTCGCCGAGCAGGATGAAATCGACGCCCTCGAGGGCATCGAGCACCTCATGGGTGCCGAGGGTGCGTTGGTGACCCGGATCGTACCATTGCCCCGGTTCGGCACAGGGGCTGGTGATGGCGCTGCCGGCAAACAAAAGGCCGGCGAGCAGGGTGGTGCTGCGCAGCAGGGGCGTGGACATGGGGCGATCCTTCCTGTGGCCTCGGCCCCATCTTAGGGCTCCTGGCCTGGGTTGGCGACCGCTGCCGGGCTTCGTCCCCGGCTGGGTGGTTCGGCAGGGCAGCGCTGCTGCGCGTACAATGGGATCCTACCGGATGGTACATCCGGTGCGGTTTCGATGGCGGCCAGGGGTAGGGTATGACCGATTTCAAGGGGATTCCGGTGAGCAGCGGTAGTGTCTTTGAACGCGACGGGGTGCGCACTATCAAGGACGGCGTGAAGCGCCGCGGCGATGGGCAGCAGGCGCCGCGCGCACGCAAGCCGCAGTGGCTCAAGGCGCGTGCTCCCGGCGGCGAGGGCTATCGTCGGGTGCGCGGTATCGTCCACGACCACCACCTGAGCACGGTCTGCGAGGAGTCCCATTGTCCCAATCTGGGCGAGTGCTGGAGCCACGGCACGGCCACCTTTATGGTTCTCGGATCGGTGTGCACGCGCACGTGTCGGTTCTGCTCCGTGGATACCGGCAACCCCAAAGGGCGTCTGGATGACCGGGAGCCGCAGCACTGCGCCGAGTCGGTGCGCCTGATGGGATTGCGCTACGTCGTTCTGACCTCCGTCGACCGTGATGACCTGCGCGATGGCGGAGCGGAGCATTACGCCCAGTGCGTTCGGGCGATCAAGGCGGAGAATCCGGAAACCGCGGTCGAGGCCCTCACGCCGGATTTCCGTGGCGATGAAGAGGCCGTGCGGACGGTGGTCGAGTCCGGGTTGGAAGTCTTCGCTCACAACGTCGAGGTGGTCCGGCGCCTCTCACCGCAGGTGCGCGACCCGCGTGCCGACTATGAGCAGAGCCTGGACGTGCTGCGGGCGGCCAAGCGGTTGCGCCCCGACGTGGTGACCAAGTCGAGCCTGATGGTGGGGCTCGGCGAGACGGATGCCGAGCTCCATGAGGCCTTCGAGGATTTGCGCCGGGCGGAGGTGGACATCGTCACCCTGGGGCAGTATCTGCAGCCGACCCGCAACCACCTTCCGGTGGAGCGGTTCGTGAGCCCGGACGAGTTCGAGGCCCTTCGCCAGGAGGGGCTGAGGCTGGGGTTCCGTGAGGTCGTCGCGGGTCCGCTGGTGCGTTCGAGCTACCGGGCGGACCGCGTGCTCGAGGGCAACAACGTCGGCTTGCCAGCCCCCGGCCCGGACGCTGGTTGACGGTGCCATGCCCGTCGCCCTGTCCGGACCGGCGTGTTGCCCGGAGGCCCTGCGGGCCCGTCTGACCGGGCAGGCCTGGCCTGAGCGCGGGTGGCGCCGATCCCCGGGGCACCCAGTGCCGGCATCGGTGCTGATCGCCCTGCTTGAGCCGCAGCATCAGCCGCGAATCCTGCTGACGCGGCGCGCCGGCGGCCTGCGTGATCACCCGGGGCAGGTGAGCTTCCCGGGGGGGCGCGTCGATCCGGCCGATGCCAGCGCCGAGGCGACCGCCCTGCGCGAGGCGCACGAGGAGGTTGGGCTTGAGCCCGACGCGGTGCGAGTCCTCGGGCGGCTCGGCCGCTACCATACGGGTACCGGGTTCGTGATCCAGCCGGTGGTTGCCGTCATTCGCAGCCCGGTCATCTGGCGGCCGGATCCGGGCGAGGTCGAGTCGGTCTTCGAGCTGCCCCTGGAACGGCTGCTCGAGGGGCGTGTCGACGGCGAGGTCCGGGTGCCCGGCCCCTTCGGACGGATCGAGCGCTTCCCGGCGCTGATTCATCAGGAGCAGCTGATCTGGGGGGCGACAGCAGGTATGCTCTGGCAACTCCGAGAAGCATTACAGGGCATAGGCTAAATGGCGGGACGTATGGCGGGCAGGGTGCGGTGTCGGATGGACGCTGCGCGAGGTGCAGGGTTGCTCGGGTCGGGGATCTGGTTGCTGTTGCTGGCGATGCCGGTCGTGGCTGACGAAGCCCCTCCGCCCGAGCAGGCGGGCGAGGGCGAGGTGGTCGACGAGGACGCCTTCGAGGAGCACGACTGGGATCGGACCCTTCACCGCTTCGAGCTGCAGGACGGCGTCGACGTCGTTGGTGAGGAGCAGACCGCCCGGGCGAATGCCGAGGATACCCTGCTGGATGTCGCCAAGCGCCATGCGGTCGGCTACGAGCAGATCCGCATGGCCAACCCGGGCGTCGATACCTGGCTGCCGGGGGAGGGCGCGGAGGTTCGCATCCCGTCACGCTACATCCTCCCCGATGCGCCGCGTGAAGGCGTGGTCATCAACCTGGCCGAGATGCGCCTCTACCACTACCCGGAAGACGAGCAAGTGGTGGAGATCTTCCCGGTCAGTATCGGACGCATGGACTGGTCAACCCCGCTCGGGCGTACCGAGGTCACCGGGAAGATCGAGGACCCGGCCTGGTACCCGCCGGAGTCGATCCGCAAGCAGGCCGAGGAGCGAGGCGAAACGATGCCACGCGAAGTGCCCCCGGGACCCGACAACCCGCTGGGTCGGCACGCCATCCTGCTCGACATCAGTGGCTATCTGCTTCACGGCACCAACCGCCCCTGGGGCATCGGGATGCGGGCCACCCACGGGTGCATCCGGCTGCATCCGCGGGATATCGAGTACCTCTACGATCAGTTGTCAGTGGGCACGCCGGTGAAGATCGTCAATCAGCCGTTCCAGGCAGGTTGGTCTGCCGACGGGGTGCTCCACCTCCAGGCGTTTCCGTTCTTCGAGGAAGACGATCCGTCGCGGGCGGAGCGCGTCGAGATGGCCGTCGAGAGTGTCGCCCACGCCCTCGGCGATACGGCCCATCGGGTGGACGGCGCGCGGGTCCGCGCGGCTGCCGATGAGCAGGACGGGCGGATCCGCCGTGTGTCCCGGAGTAACGCCACCCCGCATCGTCCGTCCGGGGAGTGAGCACCCCCCCAAGCCGCATAGCGGCTATCGGCGGGGTGCTGCGCCGCCGTGGGGTCGACGACCCTTGCTGCCATGCCCGGAGCGAAAAAAAAAGCCCGGCGCGGGGCCGGGCTTCCGGGGATGCCGGGCGTCGCGTTAACGCCCGAGGTTCCGACGGTTGGTTACTTCTGCATCGTCCGCTCGAACATGCGGTCGATCTTCTCCTCGTTGTCCTCAGCCTTGCGCAGCGCCTCCTCGGCGATGCTGTGTGCCTCGGCCGCCCGCTCGTCAGCGCCCTCGGCGGTGTCGCGGGCGTCTTCAGCGATGGCGCGGGTTTCGTCCATCTCGGCGTAGAGGTCCTCAAGCTCACGGTCCACCGCGGCGCCAATCTGATCCTCATCCACGGTGGCGCAGGCGGCGACCAGGCCGAAGGCGGCGCCGACAGCCGCGAGCTTGGCAACGGATGCGAAACGTTGAGGCATCGAGTATCTCCTTGTGCTGGGAAGGTTTTTTTGCGCCTATTCGTGTTTGAATGCTAGCGGATATACACGCGTGTGCCAATGCCCACAAGGCTGGCCAGCGCCTCGACCTGATCGTCTTCCAACGCCACGCAGCCATCTGTCCAGTTGACATGCCGGTGGAACCGGACATCACCATCGCCCACCCCGTGGATGCCGATATGCCCGCCCAGAGCCGTCCGCTGGGGCGGACGACCCAGGCGGGCAAAGTCATCCAGAAAATCAAGATACTCCTCTTGGTCGATGGTCCCGTCATCCCGGGCCTTGCGCGCATTCTCCAGACTTGGGTAATTCAGCCCGAGAAAAAGATGGTACTGGCTCTCTTCATTGATCCGGTTGATGCGGAATTTTCCCAGCGGAGTGGTCCGGTCGCCGCGACGGCGGGTTTCCGCTGTGCCGTAGCGGCCCACGGCGAGGTTTTCAAAATGCGCGAAGGGGCGGTCCCCTTCAAACACGGTTATCCGGTAGGTATCGGTGTCCACCAGAACCCATCGTTCATCGTCCTCCGGCTTGAACGGCAGGTCGTTCGGCGGCTCCTGCTGCGCCGCGAGCAGACCCGGCGCAAGCATTGCCAGGCACAGGAGCAGCCGCGCCATCCGGCTCACGGTCGGCCTCCGGTCTGCAGCCACTGGTGCAGGTCCCCGGCATCGAACGGCCAGAACAGGCGCCCGCCGGGGTGCTCGCCCTCCAGGAAGGGAATGCGCTCCTGGAGCGCCGGGTCGTCCGGGAAGTGGTCGAGGACGTCGGCCTCGTGCAGCTGCAGCGGGGTGTAGGCCGCATAACGGCGGATGAGGTCGCGCGCCTCGTCGCAGAGGTGGCAGCCGCTGGTCCCGTAGAGCGTCACGGATTGGGTCATGGGTGGCGTGTGTGCCGCTGGCAACCGTACCTTGGCGTATAATACCCAGCCGACCGGCCCCGGCAAACCATCGCTGAGTGACTGCAGAGAGGGACTGATGACCGAGCCGCCGTGCATACACGGGCGTTTGAGCGTGGCCCCGATGATGGAGTGGACCACGCCGCCGGCACGCTACGTCCTGCGCCTGCTGGCGCCCAACGTGCGTCTCTACACGGAGATGGTGCCGGCCGTGGCGCTCTGGCACGGGGCGGCGGGACGTTTTCTGCCGTTTCACCCGGCGGAGCACCCGGTGGCGGTGCAGTTCGGGGGTAGCGACCCGCAGGAGCTGGCCCACGCGGCGCGCCTCGCCGAGCGGTGGGGTTACGACGAGGTCAATCTCAACGTCGGGTGCCCCAGTGACCGTGTGCAGTCGGGGCGTTTCGGGGCCTGCCTGATGCTCGAGCCGGCCCGGGTGGCCGACTGCGTCGCCGCGATGCAGGCGGCCACCCGCTTGCCGGTGACGGTCAAAACCCGCATCGGGGTCGACGATCACGACAGCGAGGCCTTCCTGGACGCTTTCGTGGAGGCCGTGGCCGCAGCGGGGTGCCGGAGCTTTATTGTGCATGCCCGCAAGGCATGGCTTTCGGGGCTCAGCCCCAAGGAGAATCGCGAGATCCCGCCCCTGGATTACCTCCGTGTGCATCGGCTCAAGGCGCGGCGGCCGGATCTGGAGGTGGCGATCAACGGTGGTATTGCGGATGCGGCGACGCTGCGGGAGCAGCTGCAGTGGGTCGATGGGGCGATGATCGGCCGCGAGGCCTTCTCCAATCCCTACGTGCTGGCACAGTGGGATTGCATGCTGTTCGGAGGCGAGTTGCCCGGGCGTCGCGCTGTGGTGACCGCGTATCTGCCTTATGTCGAGGCGCGTCGGCGCGAAGGGGTGCCCATGAGCCAGCTGGTCAAGGTGCTCATGGGGCTGTTCAATGGATTGCCCGGTGCCCGCGCCTGGCGTCGGACCCTGACCGAGGGCAGTCAGCAGCCGGGGGCCGGCCCCGACGTGATCGAGCGCGCGCTGAAGTGCGTCGCCCATGGGGAGGCTGCATGACGGCGGCGCCTGCTGCCCGCTAGGCGTCGTGGGGCAGGGTCTCCAGCCTCCAGCCCTCTGGTTGACAGCGCAGCAGGCTGCCCTGATCGAACCAGTCACCCACCACGAAGCGTTTGCCCCAACCGAAGGGTGTGTCCAAGTCGTGAATGGCCGGACGATGCGTGTGGCCGTGGATGAGCCAGCGCACCTGGTGCTCCCTGAGTGCCGCATCCACCGCCACCGGGGTGACATCCATGATGGCCTCGTCCAGCTGCTGGTTCCGCTCGGTGCTGGCGCCGCGCGCCTGGTGCGCCTGCTCGAGTCGCTCCGCCACCGGCAGCGCCAGGAACTGCTGCTGCCATGCGGGATCGCGCACCATGGCGCGGAACTCCATGTACTCGGCGTCATCGGTGCACAGGCTGTCGCCGTGCATCATCAGCGCGTGTTGGCCGTGGATGGTCACCACGCTGGGATCGGGGAGCAGGTGGGTGCCGCTGGCTGCGGCGAAATCGGCACCGAGCAGGAAATCCCGATTCCCGTGCATGACGTAGATATCCGTGCTCGCCGCGGCTGCACGGAGGGCCTGCAGGACGGGGTCGTCGGCGGAGACCGCGTCGTCGCCGATCCACGCCTCGAACAGGTCGCCCAAGATGTAGACGGCTTCGGCGCCCGGCGCCTCCTTCTCGAGGAAGCGCAGGAAGGTGTCCGTCGCAGCCGGGCGGCTGCGGTCCAGGTGCAGGTCGGCGATGACCAGAACGGGTCGGGGCATGGCGTCGGTCCGAGTCCGGTGTCATTAACGGAGCGCCAGTGTCCCTCGAGGGCGGAGCGCGGGCAAGGCCGTGGGATGCCCCCGGAATAGGGCGACGCTGTTAAAATGCCCCGCCATGAACGAGATGACCGTCAAGACGCGCTTTGCACCGAGCCCGACCGGGGCCCTGCACCTCGGCAACCTGCGCACGGCCCTGTTCAATGCCCTGCTGGCCTACGGCAACGGCGGGCGGTTCGTGTTGCGGATCGAGGATACTGATCGTGAGCGCTACAGCCCGGAGGCGACCCGCTCGCTGATGGGCGATCTGCGCTGGCTGGGACTGGACTGGCAGGAAGGCCCGGAGGTGGGCGGTCCGGCGCCGCCGTACCACCAGTTTGACCGGGGATTTCTCTACGACGCCTACTACCGACAGCTCGAGGCCGAGGGGTGGGCTTACCCCTGCTTCTGCAGCGAGCGCGAGCTGGAGATGGCCCGGCGTGCCCAGCGCTCGGCCGGGCAGCCGCCGCGCTATCCCGGCACCTGCGCACGCCTCAGCGCCGATGAGGTGGCGCGCAAGCGCGCCGAGGGGGTGCAGCCGGCTCTGCGGTTCCGGGTGCCGAGCGGTGAGCAGGTGCGCTTCGATGATCGCATCCACGGTGAGCAGAGCTTCCGGACGGATGACATCGGCGACTTCATCATCCGCCGCGCCGACGGCACCGCCGCGTATCTGTTCACCAACGCTGTCGATGACGCGCTGATGGGGATCACCGATGTCCTGCGGGGGGATGATCACCTTACGAACACCCCGCGGCAGTTGCTCATCCTGAAGGCCTTGGGGCTGTCGGCGCCGCGTTACGGCCACATGGGGCTGATCACCGGGGCCGATGGCGCGCCGCTGTCCAAGCGCAACGGCAGTCGCTCCGTCGGTGAGTTGGCTCGAGAGGGGTATCTACCCGAGGCCATGCTCAATTACCTGGCTCGGGTCGGGCACACCTGCGCGTCCGAAGCGCTGCTCGATCTCGCCGGCTTGGCCGAGGTCTTCGATCCGGCGCGTATCAGCACGGCGCCGTCGCGTTTTGACCCGGACCATCTGCGGCACTGGCAGGACGAGGCAGTGCACCGCAGCCCGGCGCGGCGCCTGCGGCCGTGGATGGGGATCGATGCCCTGGTGCCCCCGGGGTACGCCGACGACCTGGTCAACGCCGTGCGCGATAACGTGCGTTTCCCGGCGGATGCGCGGGACTGGGCCAAACGGGTCTTCGCCGGGCCGCCGGGGCTCGATGCCGACGCCGAGGCGGCCATCGTCTCGGCGGGGCCGGAGTTCTTCGAGGCTGCCGTGGGTGCCGCTGAGGAGGGCTACACCCGGTTCAAGGGGCTGACCGAGGCGGTCAAGGAACGTACCGGGGTCAAGGGCAAGCGACTCTTCATGCCGCTGCGCGCGGCGCTCACCGGTCGATGTAGCGGTCCGGAGCTGCAGCCGGTGGTCGACCTGATGGGCGGTGAGCGGGTGGTTGAGCGGCTCAGGCGCGCCGCCACCCTCGCCGCGGAGCAAGGCGCGCAGGGGGAGTGATGCTGAAGATCCACAACAGTCTGACCGGAGCCAAGGAGCCGTTCCGGCCCATTGAGCCGGGGCGGGTGCGGATCTACGTCTGCGGCATGACGGTCTACGACCTCTGCCATCTGGGCCACGCCCGTGCCCTGGTGGTCTTCGATGCGGTGGTCCGGTATCTGCGCTGGCAGGGTTACGAGGTGACCTACGTGCGCAACATCACCGACATCGACGACAAGATCATCCGCCGCGCGGCGGAGAACGGCGAGCCAATGAGCGCCCTGACCGATCGCTTCATCCAGGCCATGCACGAGGACTGCGCGGCGCTGGGCGTCGAGCGCCCCGACCATGAGCCGCGTGCCACCGAGCGCCTTGAGTCGATGATCGCGCTGATCGAGGAGCTGATCTCCGGCGGCCACGCCTACGTTGGCGAGAACGGCGACGTCTACTTCTCGGTGGCCAGCTTCCCGGCGTACGGCAAGCTGTCCGGGCGTCGGGTGGAGGAACTGCGCTCGGGCTCGCGCATCGAGCCGGACGAAGCCAAGCGTGATCCGGTGGATTTCGTCCTCTGGAAAGCGGCCAAGAGCGGTGAGCCGGCCTGGCCCTCGCCGTGGGGAGATGGTCGGCCCGGCTGGCACATCGAGTGCTCGGCCATGTCCCGTGACCTACTCGGCAGCCACTTCGATATCCATGGGGGCGGGGTCGATCTGCAGTTCCCGCACCATGAGAACGAAATCGCCCAGAGCGAGTGCGCCAGCGGTCACCGTTTCGTCAACTACTGGATGCACAACGGCCACGTGCGCATCGATGACGAGAAGATGGCCAAGTCGCTGGGCAACTTCTTTACGGTGCGCGACGTCCTGGCCGAGCATCCGGCCGAGGCCGTCCGTCTTTTCCTGCTCTCGAGTCACTACCGCAGCCCGCTCAATTACACGGGGGATGCACTGGGCGAGGCCCGCGGGGGGCTGGAGCGGCTCTACAACGCCCTGCGCGGACTGCCGGAGGCAGAACCGGCGTGCAGCCGGGCGCGGGAGCGCTTCCGTGAGGCGATGGACGACGACTTCAATACCCGCGAAGCCCTCGCGGTGCTCTTCGAGAGTGCCCGTGAGATCAACCGGCTGCGCGAGGGCGGTGACGAGGCAGGAGCTGCTGCGGCAGCCGCCGAGCTGCGTGAGCTCGGCGCGGTCCTCGGGCTGTTGCAGCAGGACCCGGAGAGCTACCTGCGCGGCGATGTTGCGGATGCCGAGGTCGACGAGATCGAGGCGCTCGTGGCGCAGCGGGCAGCGGCGCGCAAGGCGAAGGATTTCGCCGAGGCCGATCGGATCCGGGACGAACTCCAGGCGCGGGGGATTGAGCTGGAGGACACGCCGGAGGGGACCAAGTGGCGGCGAACCCGCTAACGAGGAGGGCCGCATGGCGTGGCTGATCGGGGTGGTGCTCGCCGTTCTAGCCGGTGCCCTGGTGGCGTCGGCCTATGCCGTTTACCGCGTGCAGCGCACCCTGGAGCGGGTCCAGCAGGCTGAGCAACGCATGGAGAGCGTCGAGACCACGACCCGGCAGATCCTCGAGCACTTCCGGGGGCTCTCCGCGGGGGCGGTCGGCCAGGGGGAGCACCTGGCCCGGCTGGAGCAGAACCTGGCCCGGCTGCGGCGGCGTCTGGATCAGGTGGCCGCAGCCGGCGGCACGGATGGCAGCCGCTTCAATCAGGCGATCCGCATGGCGCGCAAGGGGGCCGAGGCCCGGGAGATCGCCGATACCTGCGAGATCAGTCAGGTGGAGGCGGACCTGGTGGTTCTGCTTCACGGTCCGGGGCGCGGAGAGGGCGGCGCCTCCGGGTGATCGAGTGACGGGCCGGCGCCGGCGGGCCCGACATCCTGCTCCACGGTCCAGGTGAACGCCAGTAGGGCAGCGATGGCCTCCGCAACCTCGGGGGGTGGTTCCGCGTCGTCCTCAAGGCGGGCCAGTGCCGCGGCCAGGTCGGGGTCGTCGGGTAGCGCGAAGCCCCGGGTTGCGGCTCGCTCCAGGAGGGTCCGCCCGAACTCGTCCGGCTCCGGATCAGATCTGCTCATCGATGATCCCCTGGGTTGCGGTGGATGAAGGGGCGGTACCGTCGTGAGCCGGCCACCCGTGGTAGCAGGTAATCGCGCCGGGTTCGAGGCCGGCGGCGCGGAGGCGTTGTTCAAGCTTCGGGAGCGCGTTGGCCAGGCGCTCGGCGCTGACACGCTGCTGGGCCCACCAGGCCAGATCGGCGCGCCCGCCGGCCAGGTGCAGCGAGACTGCCACCGGGCCCAGTCGCTCGAGTGCCAGACGGGCCTCGATGGTCCACGCTGCGCCGCCGTCTGCCCCGGTGGCGGGGCGGATGCGCAGTCGCAGGGCGTGCAGGGCGTCGCCCTGGCGTACCGGGATGTCGAGCGTCCAGTCGCGTGTCCCGCGGGTGTGGAGGGCACGGTGGGCCTGAAGGGCCTGGATGCGCCAGAAGAAGGCCTCCAGTTGGTCGAGCAGGGCGCGCTCGGCCGGCGGGAACTCCGGCGTGGGCCTCTTGCGGTCGCCCCCCTCCGGGTGGCGTGGGCGCAATGCAGCGAGCCAGGCGCTCAACCGCCCCTTGAGATCCGCGCCCGTGTCGGCACCGCGGGCCAGTCGAGCCTCCAAGTAGAGGCCGGCGTGGGCCAAGGTCTCGCGGATACCGGCGGCGGAGCTCAGTGAGCGTGCCGACGGCACGGCATCCTGGAACTCTTGGCACGCTGTGTGCGAATCAAGGTTGGTAAGAGGGCGCCGGAGTGCGCTGCGCAGGTCGCCTACCAGCGATTCCGCAGTGGCCTGGCGGGGCAGGGCCTGGCGCAGGGTCCACTGCAGCGCCGGGCGGGGGCCAAGGTGGTCGGTGACCTGTAGCACCAGGGGGTGGCCCACGCTGGCCACACGCAGTCGCAGGCGATCGCCGTCGGCCACCGGTACATCGGCCCGTGCGGGGAGGCGGTGGGCGCCGAGGATCAGGATCAGCCCGGCCCCGGTGAGCCGGGCCCGCGCCTCCAGGGTGTCCCCCAGGCGCAACGGCAGATCCGGCCGGCCGCTGGCCTCTGGGAAGCGGATCCACACCGTGGGACGTTGTGCTGACATGTCAAGCAATTGACACCCTTGGTGCGTCAAAAAAATGTCGCTCTGCTACAGGTGTCGCCCTGGTGACGCCGGACTAGTCCTCGGCCGCCAGGCTCTCGGCTACGGACTCGAAGGAGCGCACCCACGCACCGCGCTCCGCGACCGCTTCTGGGAGGGCGTCAAGGGCTGCGTGAGCGGCCTCTCGGTCTTCGTGGGAGCCGTGTAATAGCAGGAACCACAGATCGCCGTCGTCGCGCTCCGTAGCGACCACGTGGGTCGGCTCATCCAGTGGCTGTTGCCCCGCGTATTCCTGCAGCGGAGCTGGCTCAGAGGCGGCCAGCAGCTGGATGGTGTAGCGCTCCCCGTCCTCGCCGCGGATCCAGTCCGCGCTATCGGCCAGGTCCTCCTCCGCGGTTTCGGTGCCCGGCTCGCCCTCGGTCGGACCGCTGTCAGTTGGCCCTTGCGCAGCATCCGGGGTGTCGAGGAGCTGCAGGTTGGTCGTCGACTGTCCCGTGGGGGAGGGTGGCTCCTGTTCGTCAGGGCTGTCCCGGAAGCTGTAGCGCCCGGGTAGATCCAGGCCAAAGGGTGTGTCGCTTGCCGGCTCGATCTCTTCGCTTTCGGCCGCGACTGTCTCCTCCTCGGGTTCCTCGAAATCCTCGATGGCGAGTTCCTCCGTCGCCGGGCCGGTGGATAGCTGGTGCGTGAGCAGCCAGTAGGTGCCCGCCGACGCGGCCGTGATCCCGGTGACACCGGCCAGGGCCCACCGTAAGCCGGTGCCGCGGAGCCCGGGCGATTTCGCCGGGCGCGGCCCCGGCTTGGGCGCCGGCTGGTCGGAACTGGCCAGCCGGGCGGTCAGGCGTCGATAGGCCGCCTCGTTGATCCGCTCCGGGTGTCCGCCGGATTGCCGGAATATGTCCGCGATCTCGTGCGGGTCGAACAGGGTGTGCTCGGCACCGGCGCTTCGGGTTCGGTGGTCCAGGTAGGCGCCGGTCTGCTCCTGGCTCAGCGGGTACAGGGTCGTGGTGTGAAACCGCTCCGCGGGCGGCGTCTCCGGGAGGCTCTGCAGGCCGGCGGGCTCGAGGGCCATGGCGAGGCTGAAGGCCTCGTCGTCCTCGGCGAGTTCTGTCCACAGTCCAAGCAGCTCGTCGATCTCCCGTGCGGGCAGGGCGTGGGCATCATCGATAAGCAGGGCGGGGCGAACGCCGCCACGGCGGGCACTCCGCACGTAGTTCAAGGCCTGTTCGCGGGATCGAGGAGCCAGGGTGCCTTCCTCGGCCTCCGCGGCGGCGACCAGAGCGCCCCACAGGGTATCGATGTCGGCACCGTCGCCCTGGACCCGCTGCATGCTCAGCCCGGGGGGCTGAGATTCGGCCAGGCGGCGCAGGAGTGTCGTCTTGCCCAGGCCCGCGTCGCCGCTAATGAGCACGATGCGTTCGCCGCTTTGCAGGAGACTCAGCGTGACGTTGATCTGCGTGATTCGGGCGCTGTCCTCGAAGGGAGGGTCGGGGATGCCGACGAAGGGCTGTGCGGTCAGCCCCAGTCGGTACAGGGCCGCCTCCGGGAGGTGTAACGTCGTGCCGGTTTGCGGAGCCATGCAGGACCTGGAGGGTGCTCTTCGGTCAGTGTTCCGCCAGTTTAACAGAGCCGGTGCGATCGTCATGGCCGGAAGTGTTGACACCCCCGTCAGCCGCCCTTACCATTGCGCTCGCTTTACGGCACAGCGTCCCCATCGTCTAGCTGGCCTAGGACACCACCCTTTCAAGGTGGCGACACGGGTTCGAATCCCGTTGGGGACGCCATTTCCTCCCCTGCCCGTGAAACGACCTGCCCCAGGTTCCATTGTCCTCTATCGCAGCTTGGCCGGCGGCATTGTCAGGGCCTGCAACTCCCGATTCTGACCGCGCTTTCCGCCCAATCCGCCTCACCGGGCGCTCAGGCGCTGTCGGCGGCTTCGTTCCTTCCCCCGACGCTCACGCCCTGGGGGGGCGGAGCGCATCCGTCATCAAACATCGATCGAATGTCCGTTGGGCACGCCCAGCGCGGTATCTGGACGCATTGCGGTGCCAGGTTCACGTCGTTGCCGTTACCATCCATCGGTTTTCGATGAGTCGGCGGCCCACAGCGGATCGGTGCCGCGGGGTGTCTCGTTGACCAAACAGAGGGGTGGAGTCGCGTATGGCCAGTGTATTTTCCCGGCTGATCGTCAAGAATCCGGTCGGTGTCGCTTTCGAGTCGCTGCTGTTCCTGCTGGCGTTCACGGGGCTGCTCGTGATGCTGGTCTTCTCCTTTGTCAGCGTCTTCCTCGCTGCGGATACCTGGGCCGCGGTGCTCGGTCTATTCCAGGGGGTGCTGCCGGCCGGGTTGCTCCAGCTGGGCCTTGAGGCGGATGCCGCTGTGCGGCTGTTCTACGTGGTCGTCGCAGGTTTCGCCCTGGTTTTGGTCTCGATGGTGGTCGGAGTGCTCTACAACCTACTGCTGGCGCCTTTCCTCCGCCAGCGCAACGTGAGCCGGCTGGCGAAGGAAGGCTTTGAGATCAGCGAGGTCTTTCAGGGGCGGGGCGAATGGGCGGTGCTCGACAAAGAGAACCGGCATGCGTTCTTTGTGACCGCGGCCCGGGCCCTGCAGGTGCAGGTCGATGAGATCCGCAAGGTGGAGAGTCGATCCATGCCCCTGGCCCGGCAGCTGCGGGTGCGCGTGGATCTCACCGACCCGGATACCCCCTATCACGAGGTCTACTTCAAGGCCAAGGACCAGGGGGACGCCTTGCGTATCGCGCTCCAGCGGCTCTGAGAGGCGGGGGATCTGCCGCTGCTTCCGGAAGGTAGGAGCATCGGGCCGCGCGCATGCTAGGGTTACCGAAGCGATGCCCTGCCGAGATCCGACGGATGCTAAACGAATACCTGCTGTTCCTGGCCAAGACCGCTACTGTGGTGCTCGCCGTCCTGTTTATCCTCGCGGCGGTATTCCGCATGCGCCAGGAGGGAGGCGCTGGGGCGGGTCGGCTGCAGGTGCGAGCGCTCAACGGTGTCTACCGGCAGCGTGCGGAGGCGCTGCGCCGCGCCGGTGCCCCGAGCTCCTGGCGAGGTCGGCTGCGCAGGAAGCTGCAGCGTAAACCGGTGGATCCACCGCCCGCCGAGCTGCCGGATAAGCGCGTCTACGTCCTGGATTTCCGCGGCGACATCCGGGCCCGTGCCGTGGAGGGGCTGCGCGAGGAGATTACCGCGGTGATCGCCGCGGCCCGCCCCGGGCAGGACGAGGTGATCCTCCGCCTCGAGAGCCCCGGCGGTGCCGTGCCGGCCTATGGGCTGGCAGCCTCGCAGCTGGCGCGCCTGCGCGAGGCCGGGATTTACTTGACCGTATGTGTGGATCGGGTTGCCGCCAGCGGCGGCTACCTGATGGCGGTGGTCGGGGACCGTATCGTGGCGGCACCGTTTGCGTTGATCGGGTCCATCGGTGTGGTCGGGAGCCTGCCGAACTTCCACCGCTGGCTGCGCAACCGTGACATCGATTTCGAGCAGCATACCGCCGGGGCGTACAAGCGGACCCTGACCCTGTTCGGGGAAAACACCGAGGCCGACCGGGAGCGCTTTCGCGAGGACCTGGCCCACATCCACGAACAGTTCAAGGGGTTCCTCCGTCGTTACCGCCCGCAGCTGGATGTTGAGACGGTGGCCACTGGAGAGTTCTGGCTGGCTGAGCGGGCCCTGGAAGCGGGATTGATCGACGCGCTGCAGAACAGTGATGACTGCATCATGGCTCAGCGCGAGCAGGCGCACCTGTTGGAGGTCGATTTCCGTCAACGGGAGGGCTGGTCGCAGCGCCTGACGATGGTCACCGAGCGCCTGCTCGGGCAGCGCGGTGTGCTGGACCGGTTCGGGCCCGGCTTCGGGTAGGTGTAACGTACCGTCGCCCGAGTGGGGGTGCGACCGATCAACCGGGAGGGTTGGGCGATGGGTTGGTACCGATTCCTGGTCGGCTGGCTCGGCGTGGCGCTGCTGAGCCTGACTCCTGCGGTTTCTGGCGACTCCACCGCGACCCTGCGCATCTCTACCGAGCCGGGCGAGGCGGAGCTGCGCATCGACGGCGAACCCTACGGGATCTCGCCGCAGCGGACGCGGGACACCTTCATGGTGCGGCTGCCGCCGGGCACGTATGCCATCGAGGCGAAGATCCCTGCCGAGGATACCGACCACGGTGAGCCCATGCGCGCCGAACGGGAGGTGACCCTACGTGCCGACACCGAGCAGACCTTCCACCTGACGCTGAGTGGCCCGGGCGATCCGCTGGCCAGCTACCGGGAGCATCGCGACGCCGTGCGGGCCGTCGCGTCTTTGCCGGACGGCCGGGTGCTCACCGCGTCGGCGGACCGCCGGATCAAGCTATGGCGCCTGGAGGACGGACAGGTGCTGCGCACCTACCCGGGGCACGCCGCGGCGGTGAACGCGGTGACGGCCAGTGCCGATGGGCGCAGCTTCCTCTCGGGCGATGCGGCCGGGGTGGTGAAGCTCTGGCAGATCGACCGGGATCAGGCGCAGCGAACCCTGGTTGAGGCCGATTCGCCGATCCGTGCACTGGCGCTGAGCCCTCGGGGGCAGCGGGCCCTGGTGGCCACCGAGGCGGGCAAGCTGCAGCTCTGGGATACGGCCAGCGGCCGTCAGCTGCGCACGTTCCGCGAGCAGCAGGCCGCCTTCCACGCCGTGACCTACGACTCTGATGGTGCTCGGGCCCTTTCCGCCGGGGCTGGCGATGAGCCCCTGGTGCTTTGGAATGCCACGTACGGTCGCGCGATCGGCGCCTTTGCGCCGGATGAGTCAGGGCCGGTGGAGGCGGTGGCGTTCACCCCGCGTGGCCGGCACGCGCTGGCCGGCGCCCAGAGTGGTGCGGTCAAACTCTGGCAGCTCGACCGCGGCCACCTTGCTCTGCGCCTGGAGGGCCATCGCACGGAGGTGCTGGCGGTGACCGTCAGCCCTGACGGTCGGCGGGCCCTGACCGGGGCGCGGGATGGCACGCTCAAGCTCTGGCCGTTGGACGCGGAGCCGGAGGATGATGAGCCGATCGAGCCACTGCGCAGGTACCTCGGGCACGATCGTGCCGTGCGCGGCATCGCCTTCAGCGGTGACGGTGCGCGGGGCGTCTCGGTGGGCGAGGACCGCCGCCTGCGCCTGTGGCAGGTCGACTGATCCACGACCGGCTTCCGGGCGCGACTAGACCAGCTGCTGCAGGGCCTCCAGGACCTTGTGAGGATGGGCCTCGGCCTTCGAGACCCGGCGCCAATGCTTGCGGACAACCCCTTCGGCGTCGATCAAGACCGTAGAGCGGATCACGCCCATGCTCTTGCGCCCGTACATGTTCTTCTCGCCCCAGGCGCCGTAGCGGCTCATGACCTCTTTATCCGGGTCGCTGAGCAGCGTGAAAGGGAGTTCGTGCCGGTCCCGGAAGCGTTGGTGGGAGGCTGCGTCATCGGGGGAGATCCCCAGCACGGCCGCTCCGGTCTCCTGCAAATCGGCCCAGATATCGCGAAAGGCGCAGGCCTCCTTGGTGCAGCCCGGCGTCTCGTCCTTGGGGTAGAAGTAGACGACCACCGGCTGACCCCGCAGGGCGCTGAGGGTCACGTGCTTGCCGTCGGCGTCTGACAGGGTGAAATCGGGGGCGGGCTGGCCTTCTTCGATCGACATGGGCGTATTCTCCGTGGGCGGCACCGGGCTCTTGCACGGAGGATAGCGTCACCAGGCCAGGGTTGCAGCCCGTCGCTAGATCAACCAGGTGGTACCCAGGCGAACTTCCGGTGCAGCCCCGGGGATCAGGCTCATGGCTTGCCAGCCGAAGGCAAACGTCACCAGCAGGGCGGCGCCAAGCGCGGCCAGGTAGTGGCCCAGGCGGTTGCCCTTGCGCACCCCGGCGATGACGGCAAAGGCGGCGTAAAGCAGCCCCAGGCTGTAGAGGATCAGCAACAGGGCCAGGTGTGGCCCCACCGGCCAGGGCAGGGCAGCCACCACGTTGCCTACCCAGGCGGGGATCAGAGCCACGGAGACCGCGGTCAGTGGACGCCGGAAGTCCGAATAGCCCTGGAATAGGTCGCAAAGATAGTGCGCTGCGGCCGCCAGGGCGATGACGCCGACAAACTGGGTCAGGGCGCTGTAGATGCCGAAACCGATGGGGTCGGGGCGGGTCTCTGGCGGGAACCCGCTGGGGATCAGGGCGTGGGCGATCCCGGCCCCGAGCACGCTGGCCAGCAACAACGGTACCGTCAGCCGCGCCAGGATCCACGGCACGTCCGGATCGGCGTCGTGCCACTCCTCCAGGATCCGGCGTGGCCGGAAAAAGACGCTGGCGAGGGTGTGCCAGCGACCGGGTAGCGCGGGGGCGTCAGCCATCGATAGTCCTCGGAGTCTGTATGTGGGTCGGCAGCCTGAACGGAGGATGCTAAGTACGCCAGATGTGCTTGGCTACCGTCGTGAAGTCGATAAGCGCAACGCAAAAGTCGCGCGACATTCACGTTCCGGACAACATTGGCGGGTAGCCTCCTCGACAGTTTCTGACCGCAATGGAGGTGCCGCTATGATGATGTCCCTGGAAAGTTCCCCGGACCGTGCCCCGGTCTCCGCGCTGACGTCCGACCCAGGGGGAATCCGCGAACCGGCACCGGCTATGGCAGGCCATCCCGCAACGCTGGGTGAACTCGCCCGGCGGGTGCCGGCCATCGCGGCCACTGCCCCGTTGGTTGCGGTCCCTCTATCGGCCGGGTACTGGTACGGGTTGCGTAGTTTGCCGGTCATTGATGAGTGCGGGCTCCCGGCTGGCATCCTGCGGCGGGACGATCTGACCGCGTGGGTGCGCCAGAACGACGGTTGGGTGACGCTGGAACGGCCGAGTCGCGTCCATGAGCTGTCCCGACCGCCACGCGCCATCTGGCGCGCCGAGGAGCCCTGGCGCCTTATGCTCGGCCGTTTCCGGGAAGGGCTGCCCTCGGCCGGGGACGAGTGCCTGGTCGTTGATGAAGAGGGACGCTACGTCGGCATCGTGACCACCATCGACCTGCTGCGTCGCGCGGCCACGATCGCGTAGATCGCGAGCCGCTCCCGTTTGACTCTGTCCGAAGGGCCTGTCCCCTGCGCAGCACAGGCTGCGCAGGGAACGCAGCGTGCCGACGGCTAGAGAAGCCGCTGTCGAATCGCCGAAGAGACCTGCTCGACGCCGATGACCACCAGCAGGATCACGATGATGATCGCCAGTGCGGCGTCGTAGTTGAACATGCTCATGGCGGTGCTCAGTTCCACCCCAATCCCGCCGGCGCCGACCAGTCCCAGAACGATGGCCGAGCGAATCCCTTTCTCGATACTGTAGAGGCTGGTGGCCGTCATCGACGCGCTCGCTTCCGGGAGGATGGCGCCGATGATCGTCCCTGTTCGGCTTGCGCCGGTGGAGGCGAGTGCCTCGGAGGGCCCCTTGGGGATCTCCTCGATGCGTTCTGAAAAGAACCGCGCCGCGAAGCCGATGGTGTCCATGACGATGGCCAGGATGCCGGCCAGAGGCCCCAGGCCAACGGCCGCTACGAAGATCAGCGCCCAGACGAGTTCAGGGACCGTCCGTAGGGTGGCCACGACGCCCCGGGAGATCCACGCGATGCTCCAGTGCGGTGTGGTGTTGCGGGAGCAGAGCAGCGCCATGGGCACGCTCAGGATGACGCCTGCGGTGACGCCGACCACCGCCATGTTGAGGGTCTCCAGCATCGCCCCGGCGATGCTGTCGAAGCGGCTGAAATCAGGTGGTACTGCACGGGCGAAGAAATCGCCCAGGTTGCCCATGCCTTGCAGAAGCCGCTCGAAGGCTGTGTCGATCGTGCTCAGTCCCTGGATGAGGAATGCCAGGAACCCGACGAGTACCACCCAGGTAAAGACCGACGGCCGCTGGAAACGCTCCGGCGTGGCCGTCGAGCGGGGCTCGTGGCTAGTCATCGCTGACCTCTTCGAAGACGGATTGGTGCGGTGTTTGACGTAGGGCGGTCCGGCTCAGGAAGCGACGGCGAGCCGGGGTTTCGTCTCCGCCTCATCGACGCGCACGGCGCCCTCGTAGAGGGCGTCAAGCTCAGCGCGGCGGATGTCCGCCATGGGGCGGTCGAGCACGATTCGGCCAGCCTTCATGCCGAGGGCCCGTTCACCGAACTCTTCGGCAAAGTCGAGTTGATGTAGGCAGCAGAGCAGGCTGAGTCGCTCCTCTCGGACGATCCCCCAGAGCAGCTCCATGACCTCGCGGGCCGAGCGCGGATCGAGACTCGCAACCGGCTCGTCGGCGAGGACGACGGTGGGTTGCTGCATCAGCGTACGGGCGATGGCCACCCGCTGCTGCTGTCCGCCGGAGAGCTGGTCGGCGCGCTGGCCAGCACGATCGGCGAGGTTGACCCGCTCCAGGCAGTGCATGGCGTAGTCCCGTTCCTCGGCCGCCGCGAAGGGGGCCGTGACGGACCAGAAACTGCGGTGGCGGCCGCTGGCCCCGTAAAGGACGTTCTGAAAGACGCTCAGGTTCTGCACCAGATTGAACTTCTGGAACACCATACCGATGCGGGTGCGCGCCTCTCGCAGTGAGCGGCGCCCGGCCTGGGCCAGATCCGTACCCAGTACACGGACGCCGCCTTGTTGCGGTCGTTCCAGCCCGCTGATGCACCTCATCAGGGTCGATTTCCCGCATCCATTGGCACCGAGGAGAACGACACCCTCGCCGGCTTCCATGCGGAAGTCGATCCCGCGCAGTACCCGAAGCTTTTCGTAACTCTTGTGCAGGTCGTTGCACTCGATGATGGCCATATCCGCCTACCTCAATGAATGGGACCCCGGTAGCGGGTCATGCTGCCGGGGTCGGGCTTGTCCCGCTGATGGCAAGGGGTTAAAGGTCGAATCCGAGGTAGTCGTACGCCTCCCGGACCATGTCGTATTCGTCGTCCGAGATGTCGTACACGAACCGGGCGCCGAGGTACTTCGCCCGCTCCTGGGCCTCGTTGAAGCCCTCATCCTTGCCCGGCTCGACGAAGGCCGAGAAGAGCTCCTCCTCGTGCTCCTGGACGGTATCCCGAATAGCGGCGATGCAACCTTCACCGAGCTCGGCGCGGGCAACCATCGGGTCCCTGGGCATGGTGCCGCTGTCGGCGACCACGTCGTAATCGAAGTCCGCGTCGTACTCCGGGATCAGATCCAGGTCGCGATAGCCGAGAGCGGCGGCGTCCACGTCGCCGTTGACCAGAGCCTGGATGCGGGCATCGCCGGCGTGGACGGTGTCGAGGTCACGATCCAGGGAAAGGCCGGCGTCTTCGATCATCCAACCCTGGGTGATGTGGTTGGTCGTCGAGCCGACATCGCCGAAGGCCAGGGTCGTGCCCCGCAGGTCCTCGATGTCCTCGGCGCCCAAATTGGCGTTGGCGACAATCTTGGCCCCGTAGGCGTCGCGCTCAAGGCCGAAGGCGACGTCGATGTCTGCCGGTGGGACGATGTCCGGGACGTCACCGGCCTGTCACGCGGCTGTCACCGCGCGGGGTTAGCCTCGGTGGCGCTATGAACGAGAAAACCGGATTCGACGGTTCTGTCTGGCAGCCGGAGGCGTTGCTGGACGTCCTGGAGGCGCTGCGCTGGGACATCGAGGAGGGCGCAGAGCGTTGGCTGCGTCGCTACGAGGACGCCTTCCCGGATGGGGTCACCACCAGCGCCGAAAACTTCGCCCACTACCTGGCATTGCGCAACCGCGATCTGCGCAGTGTGCAGCGCTCCCTGGCCCGCTTCGGGCTTTCGTCGCTGGGGCGTCACGAACCCCATGTACTCGCGGGCTTGAATGAGGTCATTGAGGCCCTGGGTGCCCGGGTCGGGCGGGTGACGCAACGAAGGCGGGGTGGACCGACTTTCGAGCAGGCCCACCTCCGCCTGGCGACGCATGCAGCCGATCTGCTCGGTCCGGTGCCGGAAGGCCGTGACAGCCGTGTCATGGTGACCCTGCCATCCGCCGCCGCCGATGATCCGGATCTGGTGCGCTCGTTGGTCGCTTCCGGGATGGATATGGCGCGAATCAACTGCGCCCACGACGATCCGGCCATGTGGCGCCGCATGGCTCGGCATGTGCGGGACGCCGAGGCCCGTACCGGGCGTTCCTGTCGGGTCCACATGGACTTGGCTGGCCATAAGGTGCGCACCGGCCCTGTTGCCCCGCGAACTCCAGTGGTTCGGCTGAAACCAATGCGGGATGCCTACGGCCGGACCGTTCGACGCGCACAGGTCGATCTGGTGCACCCTGAGCAGATCGGTGACACCGGCCGGGGCGGCGTCCCCCGTCTCTGCCTGGACGGTGAAACCCTGGCCAGTATCAACGTCGGGGACCGTCTGCGCTTTCGTGATGCCCGGAAATCCAGTCGCCTGCTGGCGGTCCGCGAGGCGATCCCGGGCGGCTTTCGGGCGGATATCGGGAGCACGGCTTACGTGACGCCCAGGACCCGCTTTGCCCTCCAACGGCGGGGCGCTGGTAAGTGGCAGACCGTGATTCGCGGCCTCCGGTGCGGGGGATTTGCGGAAGCGCAGATGGAAATCCGCCTTTTTGAAGGGGACACCCTGGTGCTCCTGCGTCGGCCCGAGCCGGGAACCCCCGGGCGGCGGGACGAGGACGGGGGGATGGTTGTGCCCGCGCGCATCGCGTGCTCGCACCCGCAGGTGATCGACCAGCTCGGCCCTGGCCAGGCGGTGTGGATCGACGACGGCAAGATCGGTGCCGAGGTGGAGTGTGTCGACGCCCACGGCGCCCGGTTGCGCATTACGCGGAGCCGTCCGCAAGGTGCCGTGCTGCATGAAGACAAGGGCCTGAACTTTCCAGGGCTCGATCTGGGTCTGCCGGCGCTGAGCGCGCAGGATGAGCAGGATCTGGATTTCGTCGCCGAGCTCGCGGACACGGTGGCTCTTTCCTTTACGGAGTCCCGCTCGGATCTGGAAGCCCTGGGGGCGGCGCTGGCCCGGCGCGGCGCCGTGGACCTGGGTGTCATCGCCAAGATCGAGACCCAACGCGGCGTGCAGAACCTACCGGACATCCTGCTCGGCGGGATGGGGCGCTTCGATCTGGGCGTGATGATCGCCAGGGGGGATCTCGCCGTGGAGATCGGCGGCGAGCGTCTTGCAGAGGTTCAGGAGGAACTGCTCTGGCTCTGCGAGGCTGCCCACGTGCCGGTGATCTGGGCCACACAGGTCCTGGAGAGCCTGGCCAAGAAAGGCATTGCCTCGCGCCCGGAACTGACCGATGCGGCGATGTCCGGCCGCGCCGAGTGCGTGATGCTGAACAAGGGGCCCTACATCGTGACGGCCCTGCGCACGCTCGACGGTATCCTCCATCGAATGCAGCAGCACCAGCGCAAGAAGACCCCTCGGTTGCGGGCGCTCGGCATTGTGCAGAATCAGCCGGCGCCGCAGCCTGCGGCGGACGAGTAGTGCTGGGGGGACCCGGGCGCCTTGCTCAAGGGGGAGGGGCTGTGACCGGGCGCGCTTACGTCTCCTTCCTCATTCGAGGCCTGGCTCACTCGGCGGCTGTTCGCCGCTCCACGAAGAGCGAGTTGCCGGGCTGACGCTTTGCCTGAGCCTTGAGTTCGGTCAGCGTATCGGAGATCTCGTGGGGCTGGCTGTAGTGCGCCGCCGTCACGGGCAGGACGGCCAGCGACAGGCTGCAAATGGGGAAGAAACGACGCCGCTGCTGTCGATCGATGCTTTCGATACCGCCACGGCCGCGGGCATGGGCGTCGTAATGCTCCGGCGCCAGCCATGCGAAACGCGCCAGCACAGATTCGCACTTCGCTTGCCAGGACTCCGGTCCGAGGATCATGAGAAAGTCGTCGCCCCCGATGTGTCCGAGGAAGTCGTCGCGCTCATGCAGTTGTTGCCGGAGTGTGTCCGCCAGGGCCTGGATGAGTTGATCACCCTGAGCATACCCGTAGTAATCGTTGAACGCCTTGAAGGCATCGATATCGCAGTGAACGACCACGAATGCCCTCTCTGTGGCCAGGCGGCGCGCAAGCTCCTCTTTGATGGGGACGTTGCCGGGGAGGTCCGTTAGCGGGTTGGCGTGCCGGGCATTGCGTAACTGTAGGTTGGTGATCTCGCGCAGCAGGTCGATCGCGGAAGCGGTTCCCGCGTATCGGCCGGCTGTGTCCACGATGATGAAATCTTCCTCGATGGTTTCGTTGCATTCGGTGAGCTGCCGGCTGAGGTCCTCGAGCGAGGTGTCCTCTTGGACGAATCGTGTCTCAGGATCGGCGAAAGCCCGTGCAGGCCGTCTGCCGTAAAGGGAGTGGGCGTAGGGGTTGGCGAATCGGGACAGGAATCGGGAGGTACGGATCAGGCCGATCGGCTCTGTCCCCTCGGTCACCGCGATGGTCCGCGGCGGCTGTTCGGCACATCGGAGCAGCTGGGCCACTTCAGCCATCGGAGTCTCCGCGGCAACGGTCGCGCACCGTCGGGAGAGCGAGGCGACGGTCCCCCGTGGGGGGCTCGTGTGTCGGCGATTCGATCCGGCGGCGCAATCGAGCTTCCGGGGCGGTACGGCGCTTGGACGGGCGAAAAAGAACCCCTGCATCAGGCGCCAATTGCGGGCCCAGAGGCAGTCATACTCCCCCTGCGTCTCGACCCCTTCGGCGATGACCTGGCAGTCGAGGTCGGCGGCGACTTCCTGAAGCCACTCCATGAAACGGCGCTTTCCCGCGTCATGGTCGATCTGCTGCACGAAGTGGCGGTCGATCTTGACGAAATCCGGTTTCAACTCCGACCAGTGGCGCAATCCGGAATAGCCGGTGCCGAGGTCATCCAGCGCCACGCGGAAGCCCATGCGCCGGTAGTGAGCGACAGCCTCGCCGAGCAGCGTGTAGTCGTGGATGGGGTGTTGTTCGGTGAGTTCGATGATGACCCGATGTGGCGATACGCCGTACTCATGGAGGAAATGCAGCGTAAGTCCTTGCTGGAAGGTCGGGTCGAGCAAGGACTGGGGCATGACATTGATGAACAGGAGCCCGGGTAGGTCCAGCGACGCGAACCGTTGGATACACGCGCGGCGTGCCGCCCAGTCCAGCTCCAGCAGCCTGTCCTGCTCGGCCGCCGCCTGGAATAGGGCGGCGGGCGTGGCCAGGTCGGTGCAGACCGGGCCACGGATCAGGGCTTCATACCCGAAGATATCGCCGCTGCGGGTATCCAGGATCGGCTGAAAGAACGGGCGGAGCCCTCCACCTTGGATGACCGCATCGAGCGACGCCGATTTCAATGCGAATTCGGTCATGGTGTTGGCTACCGAGAAAGCGGCGGCGGCCCGACTGGACCGCCGCCTAAAGCTGGCCGTGGCCAGAGGGAGCACCCGATCCCGGCGCTGCCGGGATCCATGGCATGTACGGGAGGCCCGGTCAGGGTCTCCGGGACCTCCCGTCGCAGTGGCACCTACCAGTTGTACTGGGCGCGGGCGCCGACCAGGGTCGGACTCTCGTCCGGCTCCCCATTGCGGTCCTTGACGTCGGCGAAGACGACGTTGCCCATAAAGCGCAGGTTGCTGCTGGCGTAGTAGTTGATACCCAGGGTGACGTTGTTCTGCTCACCGCCTGCGAACCCGGAGTCGTTCAGGTCCATGTGGCTGTAGCGGGCCGCCAGCTCCCACGCCCCGCCGGAGCCGCTGGGGGTGACGCCGCCGAAGCCGCCGGTGGAGTAGGTGCGGCTCTCGCCGGTGAGCACGTAGCTGCCCTGGACGTGCCAGCCGCTGAAGGTGGGCTCGTCGCCGTTGTCGCGATTCATCGAGACGGTGAGGTACTCCGTTTCGGCGGAGAGGGGGCCGGCGATGTAGGCCGCTTCCAGGCCGAGCTTGGTGGTGTCGGTCACGTCGGGGACGTCGACATCAAGCAGGCGGGTACCGCCGCCGTCGCCATCGCGCAGTTCCGGGCGATCGCTGAAGCCGAGCTCGTGCGGCTCGTCCTGGTCCTCGTAGACCAGCGAGGCGCCCAGGTGCAGCCGCGGCGCCTCGTTGTGGCGGGAGGCGGTCAGGAACGGGGCGTAGACGCCGCGCACCGCGTAGCCCTTGGGCTGATCGCCGGTGTAGTCCTTGCCGTCCCCCTCATCGTCCCCCAGCGATCGGCCGAAGAACATGGTCTTGAAGCCGAGCTCGTCGCCGGTCTGCTCGTAGGCGATACCGATGCGCCGCGAGTCGGGGATGATGTTGCTGACCGAGGAGCGCTCCATGAAGGTGTAGTCGTTGGAGCTGGTCAGCTGGTTCAGACCCTGCGGCACCTTGTATTGACCCAGCCACAGCCGCCCCGGGCCGAGGCTGCGGCGCAGGCGGAAGTCAGCGGCGCTGACGCTACCCTCGGCCACGTTGATCTCCACCCGGCCGTCCCAGTGCTCGTCAATGCTGCCGTCCATACCCAGGCGGGCGCGACGGTTGTTGAAGCCGTCGACGAAGTCGGTCTCGTCCTCGTCGATCATGTGGTGGTCCATCTGCAGCCGGCCGCGGATGTCGAACTCGGGGTTGGCCAGGGCCTCGTAGGGGAAGGCCACGGCCAGACCCGCGCCCAGCAGGGCGGTGGTCGAGAGGTACGGCGCGATTCGTCTCGTTGTCATCAAGGGTCCTCCTCGGATTTGGAGCGTCGCCGGGGAGCACGGCCCCGACTCGGAGGACACGCTAGGCGGTGTTTCTTACGTCGCGATGACGGTGGTGTGGGGTTTGTGTGAAGCTTGCGTTGTCACAATCCTGCAATGTGCTTGCCTTTTAATGACGCGGGCATGAACGGCCATGCCGAAAAGGGGATACAGCCTGATGGCAGCAAGGATACTCGTGGTTGAGGACGACTCGGCGGTGCGTGAGATGCTGATCACCTCCCTCGAGCGGCAGGGGTTCGACGTCATACCGGTGGTTGATGCCATGCAGGCCTCGGAGCAGCTGCGCGAGCGGCCGCCGGATCTGATTCTGCTCGACTGGATGCTGCCGCAGGTCAGCGGTGTCGAGTGGGCGCGGGGACTCAAGGAGGATGAGCAGACCCGCGGGATCCCCATCATCCTGCTCACCGCCCGGGGTGAGGAGGAGGACAAGGTGCGGGGCTTCGATTCCGGGGTGGATGATTACGTGACCAAACCGTTCTCGCCGCGCGAGCTGGCTGCCCGGGTCAAGGCCGTCCTCCGGCGCACGGCCCCGGCGACAACCGATGCCCCCTTGGAGGCGGCCGGCCTGCGCCTGGATCCGGTCAGCCACCGGGTCACCGGACACGGCCAGGCGCTGGAACTCGGTCCCACCGAGTACCGGCTGCTGCGATTCTTCATGGCGCATCCCGATCGCGTCTTTACCCGCACGCAGCTGCTCGATCAAGTCTGGGGCACCAATGTCTATGTCGAAGAGCGCACCGTGGATGTGCACATCCGCCGATTGCGCAAGATCCTGGCCGCGACGGGCCACGACGCCCTGGTCCAGACGGTCCGTGGGGCCGGCTATCGGTTCTCGGAACAGACCTGATCCGCGGCTGAGAGAGCGGATCCCATGACACGCAATCCCTGGCCGGGGTTTCTGCTGACGCTCCTCGCCGCGCTGGCGGTCTGGTTGATTGCCGGGCTGGCCACCGGCTGGTGGGTGGAGGCCGCGGCGATCCTGCTGGCGCTGGGTTACCTGTGGAACCAGTATCAACTCTGGCGGCTGGAGCGCTGGCTGCGGGTCGGCCGCAAGCTGGATCCGCCGATCTCCCGCGGGGTCTGGGGCGAGGTGTTCCATGCCCTGCATCGCCGCCAGCGCCGACAGCGGGAGCGCAGGCACCGGCTGCGCCGGGTCATCCGCGAGTACCGGGAATCCGCCAAGGCGATGCCCGATGCCACCATGGTGCTCTACGCCGATGATCGTCTGCTCTGGTGGAACAATGCGGCACGCGAGCTCCTCGGCCTGACCTGGCCGGGCGACGAGGGGCAGCGTATCAGCAACCTGCTCCGGCAACCGGAGTTCAGGGCCTTCCTGGATACCGCCACCAAACACAGCGCGCCGCTGACCATGCCGTCGCCGGTCGACCCGCGGATCACACTGGAGCTTCGTCTGGTCCCCTACGGCCGCAATCAGCGGTTGCTCATCGCCCGCGATATCAGCCGCACGCAGCGGCTCGAGACGATCCGGCGGGACTTCGTGGCCAATGTGTCCCACGAGCTCAAGACCCCCTTGACCGTGATCTACGGCGTTGCCGAGGAGATGGGTGAGGAGTTGGCCGCGGAACAGCCTGTCTGGGCCGGCTCGATTCGGCTGCTGCAGGAGCAATCCGCGCGGATGCAGCGACTGGTCCAGGATCTGCTTACCCTGTCCCGTCTGGAGACCGGGTCGCTGGCTGAGGAAGAGGATCCGGTGGATATGCAGGCCCTGCTCGAGGAGGTCTGTGCCGAGGCGCGGACGCTCTCCGGAGACCAGAATCATCGGATCGAGCTTGAGGCGGAGCCGGGCCTGTTCGTGCGCGGATCGTACGGAGAGTTGCGCAGCGCGGTTGCGAACCTGGTCTCTAACGCCGTGCGCTACACACCGGGCGGTGGTGCCATCCGCGTGCGCTGGCAGGCCGATGCGCACACGGCCCGGTGCGAGGTCGCGGACAGCGGCATCGGCATCCCGCGCGAGCACCTGCCGCGGATCACCGAGCGTTTCTATCGGGTGGACAAGGCCCGCTCCAACGCCACCGGGGGTACCGGGCTGGGGCTGGCCATCGTTAAGCACGTGATGCATCGCCACGGTGGTTGGCTGAACGTGCGCAGCGAGCCCGACCAGGGATCCACCTTCACGTTGGTCTTCCCGGCGCGGACTTTGGAGCGCGACGGCGTTTCATCGAATCGTCACCCTGCCTTCACGAGCCGGTAAGGGAAGCGGCGCAGACTCTTTCGTGCCTGGAGTCAGGCTTCCCGAACAAGCTGAGTGGAGCAGAGATCATGTGGAAGAGAGGTTGTTTCCTGGGCATGGCCAGCATGGCCCTGGTGGCCGGCGGGCCGCTGGGTGCTGCCGAGGTGGATGACGACCTGCCGAATTACGAGCGGGTTTCGGGCATTTCGGGCAACCTGGGCAGCCAGGGCTCGGACACCCTCAACAACCTGATGACGCTGTGGGCAGAGGAGTTCCAGGATTTGTACCCCAACGTCTCCGTAGAGGTCGAGGGGGCGGGCTCCGGGACGGCGCCGCCGGCGCTGGCCGAGGCGACCGCGAACTTCGGCCCGATGAGCCGCGAGATGCGCTCTTCGGAGATTCGGGATTTCGAGGATGCCCACGGTTACGAGCCCACCAAGGTGCGGGTGGCCATCGACACCATCGCGGTCTTCGTCAACCGCGACAATCCGATCGACGGGCTGACCATGGAGCAGGTGGACGGGATGTTCTCGGTTACGCAGCGCTGTGGTGGCAGCGATGTCACGCGCTGGGGCGACGTGGGGCTGGACGGCCCCTGGCAGAATCGGGACATCACCCTCTATAGCCGCAACGCCGTCTCCGGCACCTACGGCTTCTTCCGCGAGCACGCCCTGTGCGACGGCGACTTCAAGGACGCCATCAACGAGCAGCCGGGCTCCGCCTCGGTGGTCCAGGGTGTGTCCGAGTCGCTCAACGGCATCGGCTACTCCGGGATCGGCTACCAGACCTCCGGTGTGAAGGCGATCGCCCTGGGCGACGACGAGGACAACCTCTACGAGCCCAACGCCGAGAATGCGGTCAGCGGCGACTACCCGCTGTCGCGGTTCCTCTACGTCTACGTGAACAAGGACCCCAACGGCGAACTGCCGCCCATCGAGCGGGAGTTCCTGAAGCTGGTCCTCTCCGAGGAAGGCCAGGACGTGGTCCGCCGCGACGGCTTCATCCCCATGCCCGCACAGGCCGCCGAGCGCGAGCGCGAGCGTCTCGGTCTGTAAGGGGCAACCCACTGGCCGGGGCCCATACGCCCCGGCACCATCGTTGAGCGCTACGCGGGCCGGCCCTACGCCGGCCCGTTCTGTTTAGGGGGTTCAGCGGGTGTTCATCGTTTCGTCACGAAACCGTCATCCGCCCCCCTTAGGCTGCGTCAGCGTTCATTTCTCGCAGGGTGCGATCAAAGATCATGAGCGATCAGACGACAGGGCTCACCGAACCGGGCCGAGGCAGTGGCAAGGGTCCGTCCCGGGGCCTGCCGGACGCGGCCCGTCGGCGCCGCCTGCGCCGCTGGCGCGGGGCCAAGGACTGGATCAGTCGTGGCAGCGTGGCCACCTTCGGCGTGGGGGTCATCGGCGCGCTGGCGCTGATGTTCGTCTACCTCTTCTCCGAAACCATGCCCATCTTCGGCGAGCCGGAGATCCGGCCCGCTGCCAGCTACGCCGCCCCCGGCGGACCGGAACTTGGCGAGACGGTCCACGTTGCCATGGAGCGTTACCGCGAGGTCGGAGTGCGCTTTACCGACCGGGCCGGCTACGCCTTTTTCAATCCCCGCAGTGGCGAGCTGATCGAGCAGGGGCAGCTGAACAAGCCGTCCGGGGCACAGATCCGCAGTTTCGACACGGCCGAAGCCCGCCATCGGCTGGTGGGCTACGGCCTCGATGACGGCACGGCGATCTTCGCCCGTCACGACTACGACGTCAGCTACCCGGACGGCGAGCGCCAGGTCACCCCGTCGATCACCTATCCGGAGGGCGAGGGCGAACCCCTGGCGATCTGGGCCGAGGATGGCCATCCGCTCGACGCCATCGGGGTCCAGCGGGGGCGCCGTGGCTCCGCCGTGGTGGGTGCCAGCAACGAGCAGGAGGCCCTGCGCCTGGTACTCTTCGAGGAGGAGACGGACTTCATCACCGGTGAGGCGACCGTTGAGCGCGAGGTCTACGACCTGCCTTGGCCGGAGTCGGGGATCGAGGTCACACGGATCCTCCTCGACACCACCATGCGTAACCTCTTCGTTGGCGATGCCAAGGGGCGGTTGCACTACTTCGATGTCTCAAACCTGAACCGCCCGCGTCTGGTCGGCACAGTGCGCGCAATCGAGGGGGACGATGCCGAGGTCACGCAGCTTCAGTTCCTGCTCGGGGCCGCGTCGATGATCGCCGGTGGCTCCGACGGATCGGTGTCGCAATACATGGTGACCCGGGACGAGGCGGGGGATCGGCAGCTCACGCGCATCCGTACCTTCGATGGCCACCCGGCGGCGGTGACTGGCATCGCACCGGAGCACGCCCGTAAAGGCTTCGCTACCGGCGCCGCCGACGGCACGCTGCAGCTGCACTACGCCACCTCGTCGCGCACGTTGACGCAGCTGGCGCTGGAGGGCGGCCCCTCAGTGGCCGCGCTGTCGATGGCGCCGCGACAGAACGCGCTGATGGCCGTCGGTGCCAATGAGCGGTTCAACTACCTGGACGTCGACAACCCGCACCCGGAGGTTTCGTTCAAGGCCCTGTGGCAGAGGGTCTGGTACGAGGGCCGCGATGCGCCCGCCTACGTCTGGCAGTCATCTTCCGCTACCGACGAGTTCGAGCCCAAGTTCTCGCTGGTACCGCTGACCATCGGCACGTTGAAGGCGGCGTTCTACGCCATGCTCTTTGCGACACCCATCGCGATCCTCGGGGCGATCTACTCGGCCTACTTCATGTCCGCACGCATGCGGCAGATGACCAAGCCCGCCATCGAGATCATGGAGGCGCTGCCAACGGTCATCCTCGGCTTCCTCGCGGGGCTCTGGGCTGCGCCGTTTTTCGAGCGGAATCTCCCGGCAGTCTTCTCCATCCTGATCGCCCTGCCCATCGCCATGGTGATGGCCGCTTGGCTGTGGACCCGGGTCTTCCCCGAGGGCATCCGCAGCCGGGTGCCGCCGGGCTGGGAGGCCGCACTGCTGATCCCGGTGGTGATCGGGGTCGGGTGGCTCGGCGTCACCGCCAGTCCCTACATGGAGCTCGCTTTCTTCGGCGGTGATATGCGCCAGTGGCTCACCAATCAGGGGATCGACTACGACCAGCGCAACGCCTTGGTTGTGGGGATCGCCATGGGCTTCGCGGTGATCCCGACGATCTTCTCCATCTCCGAGGATGCGGTGTTCAACGTGCCGCGCCACCTCTCGCAGGGGGCCTTGGCGCTCGGCGCGACGCCCTGGCAGGCAGTGGCCACCGTGGTCCTGCTGACGGCCAGCCCCGGCATCTTCTCGGCGGTGATGATCGGCTTCGGCCGGGCCGTCGGCGAGACCATGATCGTGGTCATGGCCACCGGCAACTCGCCAGTCACCAATTTCAACCTCTTCGAGGGCATGCGCACGCTCTCGGCCAACATCGCTGTGGAGATGAAGGAGACCGCGCAGGGGAGCAGCCACTACCGGATCCTATTCCTTGCCGCCTTAGTGCTCTTCGTCCTGACCTTCGCGGTCAACACCGTGGCGGAGATCGTGCGCCACCGCCTGCGCAAGAAGTACAGCGCGCTCTGATACGGAGGATGCCGCAACGATGCGCGACTGGTTCAACAAGGGAACACCCTGGATTTGGCTCAACGCCGGGGCCGTGGCCGTATCACTGGTCATGGTGGCGGGGCTCATCGGCCATATTGCCTACAACGGCCTGCAGCACTTCTGGCCCAGCAATGTCGTGGCCTTCGAATACCAAGAGCCCGGGCGTGACGCCGAGCAGGTTCTCGGCGAGGTCGACGCCGCGGAGACCCTGACCGCGCCGGCGGCCCGCGAGCGCGGCTTCGAGGTGGACGACGACGATGCGCTGATCACCCGCTACCGGATCAAGCGCGGCAACCGGGACGTCGATGGCCGGGACTTTGTTTGGTACGCCGACGTCAACATGTCGGAGTGGAGTCACCCCAAGGATGCGGTGGTCATCGAGCGCCGGCAGTGGGGGGATTTCATCGGCTACCTGCGCGACGTGCGCATCGACGGGGAGAAGGTCGAGACGGTCAGCGACGAGGGCGACGCGACCTGGGACCGTTTCCTGGAGCTCTACGAGGAGAATCGCTCGCGGATCCAGGAGATCCAGCGCATCGAGCGCGTGGAGATCGGCGCGGTTAACGCCGAGATCGAGGAGATCCGCCTGACCGAGCGCCAAATCGAGGCCGACCTAACCCTGAGCGAGGAGGAGCGCACCGAGCAGCTCGAGGCCCTGGAGGCCGAACGGGACCGCTGGGAGGGGGAGTACGCGGAGCTCGAGCAGCGGCGCAACGAGCTGCTTGAGGAGGTCGGACGCTACGCCGTGGGGATGGAGACCGCCGCGGGTAAAGAGGTGGTCATCGCCATGGGCGACGTGGTCAAGCCATGGCGACCGAACGCCATGAGCGTCTGGGACAAGGCCCGTTTCTACGTCGGCGACTTCTGGGACTTCGTCAGCGGCTATCCGCGGGAGGCCAACACCGAGGGCGGCATCCTGCCGGCGATCTTCGGCACGGTGCTGATGACCATCGTCATGGCCGTCTTTGTCACACCCTTCGGCGTGCTCGCGGCGATCTACCTACGTGAGTACGCCCGACAGGGGCCGCTGACGCGGATGATCCGCATCTCGGTGAACAACCTCGCCGGCGTCCCGTCCATCGTCTTCGGCGTCTTCGGCCTCGGCTTCTTCGTCTACTTCGTCGGGGGTGGAGTGGACCAGCTCTTCTTCGAGGAGCGCCTACCGGCGCCAACCTTCGGCAAGGGCGGCGTGCTCTGGGCCTCACTGACCCTGGCGCTGCTGACCCTGCCGGTGGTGATCGTCTCCACCGAGGAGGGTCTCTCGCGCATCCCCGGGTCGATCCGGCAAGGGGCGTTGGCCCTGGGGGCGACTAAGGCGGAGATGCTCTGGCGGGTGGTGATCCCGTTGGCGACGCCGGCGATGATCACCGGGCTGATCCTGGCCGTGGCCCGTGCGGCCGGCGAGGTAGCGCCGCTGATGCTTGTCGGCGTGGTCAAGCTGGCCCCGCAGCTGCCGGTGGATGGGAGTTTCCCGTACATCCACCTGGAGCGCAGTTTCATGCACCTGGGCTTTCACATCTTCGACGTCGGCTTCCAGAGCCCCAACGTCGAGGCCGGGCGGCCGCTGGTCTACGCCACGGCGCTGATCCTGGTGCTGGTCATCATTGTGCTCAACCTGACGGCCATCTCGATCCGCAACTTCCTGCGCGAGAAGTACAAGGCCGAGAGCGATTAAGAGAGGGAGCTATGAACGCTACCAATTCCCCGTCCGCACCCACCCACGGTTTCAGCAGCGAGGCGCTGCAGGACCGCCAGCGGGATGGCTCGGCGGCGAGAAAACGGCTGGGCAGCGATATCTGTCTGCAGACCCATGAGCTCAGCCTCTGGTACGGGGAGGAGCAGGTGCTCAAAGGGGTCGACCTGGAGATCCCCCGAGGCCAGATCACCGCCTTCATCGGGCCTTCAGGTTGCGGGAAGTCGACGCTTCTGCGGTGTTTCAACCGGATGAACGACCTGATCGACAACTGCCGGATCGAAGGGCGCATCACCCTCGACGGTGACGAGATCCACGCCCGGCGCATGGATGTACCCGAGCTGCGCCGCCGGGTCGGCATGGTCTTCCAGAAGCCGAACCCCTTCCCGAAGTCGATCTACGAGAATGTGGCCTACGGTCTGCGTCTTCAGGGCGTGCGCAATCGCCGTACCCTCGATGAGGTTGTCGAGAAGTCGTTGCGCCGGGCCGCACTCTGGGACGAGGTCAAGGACCGGCTCCACGAGAACGCCTTCGGCCTCTCCGGTGGGCAGCAGCAGCGGCTCGTCATTGCCCGGGCCATCGCCGTGGAGCCGGAGGTGCTGCTGCTCGACGAACCGGCATCAGCCCTCGATCCGTTGGCTACGCTCAAGATCGAGGAGTTGATGTTCGAACTCAAGGAGCGCTACACCATCGCCATCGTCACCCACAACATGCAGCAGGCCGCGCGGGTGTCGGATTTCACGGCGTTCCTCTACCTCGGTGAGCTCATTGAGCACAACGATACCGATACGCTCTTCACCAATCCCGGCAAGAAGCAGACCGAGGATTACATCACCGGCCGTTACGGCTGAGGAGACCGCCGATGACCGACGAGAACCCCACCGAAAAGAGCTTCTTCCAGGAGCACATCTCCCAGCGGTTCAACGCCGAACTGGAGGCGATCCACGACCGCGTTCTGAGCATGGGCGGCCTGGTGGAGCAGCAACTGGCCGATGCCGTGGCGGCGATGGCCGAGTCGCGGACGGAACTGGCGGAGAAGGTGGTAACCAGTGACTACCAGATCAACGCCCTGGAGGTGGCCCTGGACGAGGACTGCACGCAGATCCTGGTCCGCCGACAGCCCACCGCCTCGGATCTGCGCCTGGTCATGGCGGTGATCAAGACCATCACGGATCTGGAGCGCATCGGCGACGAGGCGGAGCGGATCGGGCGAATGGCGCTGCACTTCCTCGAGCTGGACCGGCAGAACGGTCCGATCGAGGAACTCGGCGAGATGGGCGAGCATGTGCAGGGGATGCTGCGCGGTTCACTGGATGCCTTCGCCCGCATGGATGTCGAGCAGGCCGTGCGCGTGGCGCAGCAGGACATCCAGGCGGATAGTCAGTACGAGGTGATTGTCCACCGTCTGATGGATCAGATGATGCGCAGTCCGGAGACCGTGCCGCGGGTCATGGACGTGGTCTGGACAGCTCGTTCGCTGGAACGCATCGGGGATCGCGCCCGCAATATCTGCGAATACGTGGTCTACTTCGTCCGCGGCAAGAACGTGCGCCACACCAGCTTCGAGCAGATGGCCCAGGAGGCCACTGGGGATCGGCATTAAGGGGCCGCACCGGGTGCCTAGGTTTGCCCCGGCCCGGCTGGCTGTCCGGGCCGGGGAGTAAGGACGGCGGTCTGCGCGGCTCCCGCTTGGCCGGGGTGGCAAGGCCGCTTGAGCCCCTCTCTTGAGTCCGGGGTCGGCAGGGTTGTCCGTGCCGAGGGGGCAGGCCGCGCGTCTTGTGCATCGCAGCCTTCCACCGCTTGGGGGGTCGCATCTACACCACGAGCAGCCACAGGCTGCCATGGGCGATGAGGGCGCCGAGCAGGGCACCGGCGAGGACGTCGGTCGGGTAGTGGAGCCCCAGGACCACCCGCGAGGCGGCGATGAGCCCGGCGACCGGTATCAGCCACACGGCAAGGGCCGGGTAGTAGGCGCTGGCCAGCAGGGTGAAACCGACCGCGTGCAGGGTGTGCCCGGAGGGGAAGCTGTAGCGGTCGAGGGCCGGGGTGGCCGGGATCAGGGCCGGATCCACCTCATACGGACGCAGTCGTCGCGTGCCGCGCTTGATGAGCGTGTAGAGCAGGGTGCCGACCAGGCCCGCTGCGGCCATGTGCAGCACCGCAGTCGCTCCGTTGATCCCCTCGATCAGGAGGATACCGGCCATGAGGCCGTACCAGAGCCCACCGTCGCCCAGACGACTCGCCGCGACGAACACCCGGCGCGACAACTGCCGTTGCTGGACCCGGCGCAGCGCCAGGCAGAGAAGCAGCTCCCACTGCTGAAAGCGGATCAGGGCTTGCTGCATAGCGTGACCCCTCCTCGGTTCAGGCCATCGTGTCCCCGCACGGCCTCGGCCAGGATGTGGCCGAAACGCCGAGCGACGTGTTGCCAACTCAGGGATTCAACCCCGGCGCGGGCGGCCTTTTGCCAGCGCTGGCGGGTTTCCGGAGCGAGGAGCGCGGATCCGACGGCGGCCTCGATCCAGCCGCCGGGGTCGTCCCGGGCAACAAGGCGGCCACTGACGGCGTCCTCGACGTGGCGATGGGCAGCGGCGTAGTCGAAGGCGATGACTGGCACCCCGCTGGCCAGTGCCTCGAGCGTCACGTTGCCGAAGGTCTCGCTCAGGCTGGGGAAGAGGAACAGATCCGCCGAGGCGTAATAGCGGGCGAGGTCCGCGCCGCGGCGCACACCGGCGAAGATCAGATCCGGGTGCTGACGCTGGAGTTCCGCGCGCATCGGGCCGTCGCCGACAAGTACCAGTCTTGCCGCCGGCTGTACGTGCTGGATATGGCGGAACGCCTCGACGGCCAGGCCTAGGTTCTTCTCCGCGGCCAGACGCCCGACATAGAGCAGAACCGGGGCACGGTCATCGGCTCCCCAGCCAGCGCGCAACGTGGCCGAGCGCCGGTCCGGGTGGAAGCGGTGGGTGTCGACCCCCCGGCCGAGGGTCTCGACGTTCCGGTAGCCCCGCTCGGTCAGTGCCTCGGCCAAGCGGGTTTCAGGAACCAGTGTCCGGTCGGTTCGATTGTGGAATCGGCGCAGGTAGCGCTGGACGGCCCCGTTCAGCGGGCCGAGCCCGTAGTGGCTGGCGTAGGTATCGAAGCGCGTGTGGAAGCCGCTGACGGTGGGTAGGCGCAGGCGGGCCGCCGCCCGCTGCGCCGACCAGCCCAGGGGCCCTTCCGTGGCGATATAGACGGCGTCCGGTCTTTGGCTGCGCCAGAGCTCTTCGAGGAGGCGGGGGCGGACGAGGCCGCAACGGACCTCCCGGTAGCCCGGTATCGAAACGCCGCAGACCGGGTAGAGGTTGGTCTCCTGGCCGCGTGGACGCGCCGGGTGGTGGGGCACGATCAGGTCAACCCGGGTGGTGTCCTGTCTCAAACCGGCGACCAGGTGCGAGAGCGTCGTGGCCACCCCGTTGGCTTCCGGGGCGTAGGTTTCGGACACGATGCTCACGCGTTGCAACGGGGCGGGCGGGGGTAAGATCTTTTTGCTCATGGCCCCCGAGTCTGCGGGGGCCATGTTGCAGGGTCGTGATGGCTGCGTGAGCCGGGGATGACAGTGATCCGCCGGCGTCAGGCTGTCCGCAGCTGGCAGTCTGCGGCGCCTTCCGGGGCGGAGTTGGCAGCGGTTGGCTCGTCGCTGTAGGCGCAGGTCCCTTCGGTATCGATGGCCAGCTGCACGGGGCCGGCGGCGTCCAGCGGATGGCGGGAAAAGAACGTCAGCGGCTCATCGCCGAGGCGGCATACCACCCGCCAGTGGTAACCCTCGAAACAGCACTGCTCCACGGTGGCCGTGACCAGCTGCTCGTCGGCGCGTGCTGGCTCGTCCGCGCGCAGCGGACGGATGGCTTCCGGACGGATGCGGACCGTGGCTCCAGTGCCGCGGGGCTCGCCCCGGGCATGGCCGCGAACCGTCATGTGCGTGCCGCCGCTGCGGACGCTGAGGCGGCCTTCGCCATCGTGGCCGACGATCTCGGCCTGCAGCTGGTTGTTGTAGCCCACCAGGCCGGCAATCCAGGCGTTCGACGGCGACTGGAAGACCTCCTTCGCCGAGCCCACCTGCTCGACCTGACCGCCGCGCATGACCACCAGCCGGTGCCCCAGGGCGACCGCCTCGTGGATATCGTGGGTGACGTAGATGGCAGTGGTCTCGAGCCGCTGCAGCAGCTCGGCGAGCTCGATGCGCATCTGGATCCGCAGCTGGGCATCGAGGTTGGACAGGGGCTCATCGAACAGAAGCACCTGCGGGTCCGTGGCCAGCGCGCGTGCGATGGCCACCCGCTGTTGCTGCCCGCCGGAGAGCTGGCGCGGGTAGCGCTGTGCCATCCCGTCCAGGCCGAGCATGCCGAGCAGCTCCGCCGTGCGCGAAGCCCACACGGCCTTGGGCACACCGCGATGACGCATACCGAAGCGGACAATGCGCTCCACGGTCATGTGCGGCCACAGGGCGAAGTCCTGGAAGACCATGTTCACGGGGCGCTGCTCGGGCGGAACGACGGCGCCGGGCCGGGATACGCACCGGCCGCCGATGCGGATGGCCCCCGCGCTGGGCGTGTCGAGCCCGGCGATCAGGCGAAGCAGCGTGGACTTCCCGCAACCGGAAGGGCCGAGGATGGCGATTACCTCGCCGGGGTGGATGTTCAGGGAGGCCTGTCCCAGCGCCGGGACCCCGTCGAAGTGGCGGCTGACGGCGTCCACCTCCACGCCGGCGGCCTGTGCCCGGTTGGCGGGTTTCGTCGTGGTCATGATCGTGATGTCTCCGTCGTGGTTTCGAAGTAGCTACGGAACAGCCGTCGGGCGCTGAAACGGACTGTGACGATGACCGCTGCGGTGATCAGGCAGACCACGACCGTTGCGGCGGTCGCCCATTCGTACTGCACCGTGCGGAAATGCTCGTCGATGATCACCGGGATGGTCGGGAAGCCCGGCGGCTGCAGCATGGTGGTGATGGCCAGGTCGAAGACACTGGTGGCGAATACAGCGAGGCCGGCGGAGAGCAGGCCGGAGAGGGTCAGCGGCAGGAGGATGGCGCGGATGCGCGTCCACAGGCCAGCTCCCTGGAGTGCGGCGCTCGACAGGAACGATCCCGGCGTCTGGGACATGGCGCCGAGCAAAACCCGCACGGCGATGGGCACCGAGGCCGCTGCCGAGCACAGGGCAATCGCCCAGCCGCTGCCGTAGACCTGGATGCCGATGTCGGCCAGCCAGCGCTGGTTCCACCAGAAGATGTAGCCCACGGCCAGAACAATGCCGGGAACCGCCAGCGTGACGGTCGAGGCCACATCGATGAAGCGCCGCAGCCGGTGCCCGCTGTAGGCCAGCAGATACGCCGCCAGGAAGCCAATGACCAGGGCGATGGCGGCAGCGGCGAAGGCGATCCCGAAGCTGTTCTTGAGCGCCGGCAGCAAGGCCGAGCCGCTGGATAGCACGGCCTGGTAGTTGGCCAGGGTGAGATTGTCCCAGCTCAGGCCGGCCCCGTAGCGCTCCATGAACGAGACGGAGAGGCTGGTTCCCAGCGGGGCGAAGACCGCCAGGCCGAGGAACGCGAAGGTGATCGCCGAGAGGAGCGGCCAGAACCGGGGCCTGGGGCGCTGCCGCGGCGTTGCCGCCGCGGTGAGGAAATCCCGGCCGCCGCCGCGCAGCACACGGATCTGGATGGCGATCGCCACGGCAACCATCGAGACCAGGACCGCGGCCAGCACGGCGGCCCCCTCAAAAGATACGGGTACGGTCTGGATCTCGGTGCGGATGACGTAGGGGATGAGCGGGAAACGGAACACCGAGATGAAGGCGGCTGGCAGCCCGAAGTCACCGATGGTATCCACGAAGACCAGGATGCCGGCGGCCAGCAGCGCCGGGAGGAGCAGTGGTAGCCGGATGGTGCGGAATACCGTCCACGGCCGCGCGCCGGAGAGCCGGGCGGCGTGTTCGTAGCGGCTGACGTCCCACTGCAGCGCGGCGCTGAAGGCCAGATAGGCCAGCGGGAAGTTGGCCAGGCTCATGACCAGGATCAGCCCCGGCAACGAGAAGATGACGTCCCCGGCCCAGGGGATGCCGAGCAGCGAGGCGGTGCCGCCGCTGCGTGCGAAGAGCACCCAGCCCTGGGCGATGATGAACGACGGCATCACCAGGACGAACCAGGCGGAGAAGTCGATCAGCCCCGACCCCGGGAAGCGCCAGTGGTGCCGCATCCAGGCGAGTCCGACGCCAATGGCCGCGCCGAGGACCATCGTCCCCAGGCCGAGCAGCAGCGAGTTGCGCACCGCGTTGCGCCAGAGGCTGCGTTCCCACAGGTCGCTGAACAGATCGAAATTGCCGAGTTGCAGGCTGCCCAGGTACAGCTGCGGGAAGGCCAGGTGGGCCAGCATGGCGGCCAGCGGGAGTCCGACCAAAACGATCAGGGCGGCCGTCACCGCCCAAGCCACTGATCGGTCCCCCGGGCCGGAAAGGCGGCGCCACCGCCCGGTCAATGCGGCCCCGCTGCGGGCCGCCTGCCGGGCGATGGTGCTGGTTGCTACCTGAGAGAGTCGAGCTGCCTGCACCGGCTCACGACCCCGACTGGTCGGCGAACCACTGCTTGATCTCGTTCTCGACGTCGCCGGCCCACTCGTAGTCCGTGAACTCGTAAGGGGTCACACGGTCGAGAAACTCGTTCGGCGGCAGCAGCTCGTTGGGATCAGCGCCTTCGACCAGCGGCACGAAGTACTTGTTGCGGTGCTCGATCTGGGTGAGATAGGTCTGGGTGTCCGCCTCGAGCATCCACTCGATGAAGGCCCGGGCGTCATCGGCCACGGTGGTGTCAGCGCTGATCCCGGTGGCGCGGGCGGCCCCGGGGGTGCCCTCCGCGGGGTAGACGATCTCGATGTCGGCGTCCTTCTCCACCTCGCCGTAGGTGTTCGGCTCCTCAAGGCCGGCGACGCAGATGTCCCCGGCCGCCAGGGCTTCGGCCACCGGGCTGTTGGAGCGGTACATGCGGACCCCGTTGTCGAAAACGTCCTCCCAGAAGGCGTAGCCGTCGTCCATGCTCTCCTCGAAGAACCAGGACACGTAGGGGTAGGCCGGGCCCGAGATGGCCGGGTCGGGCATGCCGACCTTGCCCTCGAAGGCCGAGTCGCGCAGGGCATCCCAGCCGAGTTCCTCGACCCGCTCCGTGTCGGCGCAGTTCGGGTTGTAGACCAGGAGCGCCGGGGCGTTGACGGTGACCGGCCACCACGCCGCATCCGGGTCCTGGTCGTAGATCTGGCGGCCCAGGTCGTTGTAGCGAGCCGCGTTGTCCGGCTGCCAGCCATCGTCGAGGAGCTGTCCCTCCTGGTAGAGGCGGTTCACGCTGCCGTGGCCCTGGACGTAGACCACGTCCCACTGCGGGTTGGCGCGCTCCGCCTCGATGCGGGCGAGGATCTCGCCGCCGCTCATGTCCACGATCTGGACCGGGATCCCGGTGTCGTCGGTAAACCGCTCGGCGATGGCATCGCCGTGGTCGTGGAGGTAGACGGTGAGCACGTCGTCGCGCAGTTCGACCTGACCGGCGTCCACGTCATCGGCATCGATCGCGCCGGTCGGGACGTCCTCGTCGCCGGAGCAGCCCGCCGTCATCAGGATACCTCCGGCGATGAGGGCGAGCACGGCGCTGCGCGTGCCCGGGCTGGGAAGGCCGATGCGGGCGGCATCGTGCCGGGAGGTTTGGGGTCGACTCATGGCGCACCTGTTCAGTTGCGGTGGGAACAGTGCGGCAGTGTGGGAGCCGCTTGTTGCGGTTCGGTTACGGCCGGATAACGGTGGGAAGACGTTGCGGTTGCGGGCTGTTTGCACGCGGGCACAGACGGCGCGCGGCGTATGCCGGCGCTAGGGGCAGGGGGTGCTGTGAGGAGAGGGGTGAGCGGCGGACAGCCGTATCGTCCGCCCTGCGCGGGTCAGATCAGAGTGCTGCCCGCTGGGGTTTGACTTGGCGGGGCTCTGCGGGGTAGCCATGAGTCGGGTGCTTACGGCGGGCAGCCGGATACACCGGGGCCGTCAGCCACGTTCGCAGCGATTGCGGGTGGATCGCCAGCTCGTCGGCGATCTGCTCGATCGTCCAGCCGTGCCGGTACATGCGCAGCGCGGTGTGGTAAAGCTCCGTGGGGCTCTTGCGGGCCATTGTCGAATCTCCTTTGAGTGCGTTTCGTGTCGATCTATTCAGATTAGACGGCAGCCTGGCAGTCTGCCGTGACGTGGCGATGCCGTTCGCGTGACATTTGCATGACGGGCGGTTCCGGGCGGGCCCGGTCCGCTATCCTCAGCGAGGCGCGCGAAACCGTGCTGGCGATCTTGGTTGCAGGGGGAAACCGATATGAAGTTCGGCGTTATCAATCCTCAGCCCTACATGGAGCCGGCGCTGGCGGAGCTGGAGCAGGAACATGAGGTGGTGCGTCTCCACCCTGAGCACTGGAGCGAGGGTGAAATCAGCTCCACGGCGCGGTTCTGCCGGGAGCAGGGGGTCGTGGCTGTCGCCGGGTTCGCGCAGAAGGACGCCTTCCACCATCTGCTCATCAATGAGCGCCTGGGCAACCCAGTCCCTTCGCGGGTGGCTTTCTTCTACTGCATGAACAAGTACCTGATGCGGACCCTGGAGCGGGATGCCTTCTTCTACGCCCCGGTCGACCCGCTTCAGGAGAGCGATGAACAGATCGCCGCACGAATCTCGGCGCACGAGTGGCCCTTCATGCTGAAGAACACCTCGCTGTCGCTCGGCCGGGGGATCTTCCGTATCGCCAACCTGGAGGAGTTGCGCCGGGTGCTGGCCGATTACCGGCAGGACCGGGAGCTGCAGCGGGCGCTGGCGCGGCAGTGTGCGGCCTACCTCGAGGGGGTGGCACCGCAGCAGGTGCCGGCGCTGGCACCCCCCTTCGTGGCCGAGCATCTGGTGGATATGAGCCGCGCCACGGAATACTGCTACGAGGGCTATGTCACCGCCGATGGCCAGGTTGTCCACTACGGCCTGACCGAGGAGATCTACTTCTCCAACCATCAGGCGCTCGGCTACCTGACGCCGCCGGTATCGATCAGCCGGGACATGGCCGACACCATCGAGGCGTGGGTCTCCGCCTACATGCAGCGACTGGCCGCTCTCGGGTACCGCAACCAGTTCTTCAATCTGGAGTTCTGGGTGATGCCAGACGGCTCGCTGCACCTGACCGAGATCAACCCGCGAGCGGCTCACAGTTACCACTACAACTACCGCTACTCCTTCGGTAGTTCTCTCTATGCGGACAATCTACTCCTCGCCGCTGGCCAGCGGCCGGCTCGTCCCACGCCTTGGGATCAGTGGCGCGCGGGGGCGCCGCACCGATTCACGCTCATCGTGCTGATCACCGCCCGGGAGCCGGGCCGGGTGGGGGATATCCTCGATTACGATTACGTGGATGCACTGGAGGCCGAGCAGGGCGTCCTGATCCGTCATGTGCGCCAACGCGACGAGGTCATCCGAGAGGCGGAACTGTCCGCCGCAGGCGTGATGCTCCAGCAGCTGTGGATCGCCGGTGACAGCTCGATGGAGATCATCGCGCGGGAACGCGAGATTCGCTCGCGCATCTACCGCAACCCGCAGGACGCCGTTGGCTATCCGCCCTTCTGGCGGATCTGATCGGAGCCGGCTGGAGGCCGGGCAACCCGTTCGGTTACGATCCCTCGGCTACAGTGGGGGGCCGGGGCGCGTGCGGGGATCCGGGATGGGCCCGGTCGGGGCCGGCTCCGCGAACACCGCCGCCAGGAGGAAGCATGACCAGCGCCATGACCATCCAGGAACTCGCCGCGCGGGTCGGCGCTCGGGTGGCCGGTGACGGGGACCGCCCGGTCCGCCGTGCCGCCACGCTGCTCGGGGCCGGGGATGATGCCGTAACCTTCTGCACCAGCCAGCGCCACTTGAGCGACCTGCGCCGCTGCGCCGCGGCGGCCGTGCTGGTGCGCGCCGAATACGAGAGCGAGTGCCCGGTCACCGCGCTGGTGGTGGGCGACCCCTACCTGGCCTTCATCGACGCGGTGGAGCTTCTACATCCCGAGGCGCCGGCGCCGACGGGGGTCCAGTCCGGTGCCGTGGTCTCGTCGGAGGCTGTGCTGGAAGACGGGGTCAGTGTCGGTCCCAACGCGGTGGTCGAGGCCGGGGCGATGCTCGGCGCGGGCAGTACAGTGGCTCCGGGAGCCTTCGTCGGAGCCGCGGCCCGGCTGGGGGCGGGCGGCTGGCTCGGTCCCAATGCGGTGCTCGGTGGCGGGTGTCGCACCGGTGAACGGGTGCGTATCCATGCCGGAGCGGTGATCGGTGCCGATGGCTTCGGTTATGCCCCTCTGCCCGATGGCAAGGGGTGGCGCAAGGTTCCGCAGATCGGCGCGGTCGAAATCGGCGATGACGTTGAGATCGGTGCCAATGCCACGGTGGACCGCGGGGCGCTTGAGGACACGGTCATCGAGGCCGGGGTCAAGCTCGATGACCACGTCCACATCGCCCACAACTGCCGCGTGGGTGCCCGTACCGTCATCGCTGGCGCCGCAGTCGTTGCGGGCAGCACCATCATCGGACGGGATTGCATGATTGGCGGGCTGGTCGCGATCACCGACAACATCCGCATCGCCGACGGCGTCTCTCTGATGGGGATGACCGGGGTCACCGGATCGATTCGGGAGCCCGGCGCCTACGCCTCGCCGCTGCCGGCGCAACCGGTCCGGCAGTGGCGACGCAACACGGTTCGTTTTACGCAGCTCGACAGCCTCTTCCGTCGTGTCCAGGCACTGGAGGGGCATCGCGGTGGGGCCGCCGAGGAGGGCGGGGGCAGCGATGGCTGACCGGTGCCGGCGTCGATGTTGGCGTGCAGTGGCTTGATGCCGGTGCGGGCGCTGCGACTCGAGGCGCCGGGGCAGGCGCGGATCGTCGAACAGGCGCTGCCGGCGGATACGGCGGAGGAGGTCGTGCTGCACGTCCTCGCTGCCGCGATCTGTCGGACGGATGCACGCATGTGGCAGTCCGGACATCGAGATCTGGTGTTGCCCCGTGTCCTCGGGCATGAGCTGTGTGTCCGCGGCGAGGATGGGCGTCGCTATGCGGTCTGGCCCGGGGCGAGCTGTGGCCGCTGTCAGGCCTGCCGGTCTGGCGCCGAGAACCTCTGCCGGGCAGTGGCGGTTCTCGGGTTCCATCGTGATGGGGGCATTGCGCAGCGGGTGCGCGTTCCGCGTAGCAGCCTGGTGCCGGTACCGGGGGAGGTGCCGGATGCCGTGGTCTGTCTGGCCGAGCCGCTGGGCTGCGGCGTCAACGCGCTGAACCAGGCCGGGGTCGAGGCGGGGGAGCGGGTGCTGATCCACGGTGGCGGGCCAGTAGGGCTGCTGCTGGCGCTGGCGGCCCGAGCGCGGGGCGCCCAACCGCTGGTTGTGGAGGTCGATGCGGAGAAAGCCGCACTGAGCAGTCGCTTCCAGTCCCTGAGCGGCGTGGTGGTCACGCGGGAGGAGCCCGGGTATGGCTGGGACGTGGCCATCAACGCCACTTCGTCGAGCCACGCCCTGTGTGCGGGGCTTCAGCGGTTGCGCTCCGGGGGGCGATACGTCGTTTTCAGCGGCCTGCGGCAGGAGGCCGGTAGGAACGATCTTTCGCGCCTGAACGAGGTGCACTATCGGCAGCTGCATCTGGTGGGGGCTTTCGGGTGCACGCACGCCTCAGTAACGGAGGCGGTGGACCTGTTGGCCGGGTACCGGATGGCGGCCGGGGCGCTGATCGAGGCGGTGATATCCCTGGAGGAGAGCCCGGACGCCCTGCGTCGAGTGGGGCAGGGGGGTGTTCTGCGTTTTGTCGTGCGCCCGGAGGGGGCCGGTTACCAGGCTTGAAAGGCAACCGCTACAGGGAATCAGTTATGTCCAGTGAAGAAGAAGCACTGCGGGGCTTCGGAAAGATAATCAGCCGGGTGGCCCGTGGGGAGGAGCTGTCCCGGGAAGAGGCTGCGGACGCTTATCGGCAGGTCATCCTGAACGAGCAGCCCGAGCTCCAGCAGGGCGCCTTCTTGGCGGCCCATCAGGCCCGGGGACCCACTACCGAGGAGTTTTCCGGGGCCTGGGATGCCCTCGATGCCCACGATACGGTGAAGATTCACCCGCGGGTGGACGGCCCTGTGGGCGACATCGTCGGCACTGGCTCCGACTCCCTGAAGACGGTCAACGCATCGACCCCTGCGGCCCTGATCGCCGCCGCCTGTGGATTACCGGTGGCCAAGAAGGGGGCGCGACTGGTCACCGGGGTATCCGGCGCATCCGACGTCCTAGAGCGCCTCGGCGTAGACCTGGAGGCCCCGATGGCGCGGGCCGAGGCCTGCCTGGAGGCCCACGGCATTGGCTATTTGCCCGGCGAGGCGTTCCTGCGGTCTGGATGGGCGCGGCTGATCCAGCGCATGCGCTTTACGTCGGCGTTCAACATTGTCGGCCCGCTGGCCATGCCCTGTGCCCGTACCAGTCATATCGTGATCGGGGCCTATTCGCCCGGGGTGTGCGATCAGCTGGTGGCGATCCTGCGCGAGATCGGTATGCAGGCGGCGCTGGCCCCATTCGGTCGAGCCGAAGGCGAGGATCCGCGGTTCGGCATGGATGAAGTCTCGCCCTGCGGCCCGACGCGGCTCGTGCAGCTCAAGGCTGGGCGGATCGACACGTTCGAGGTGACCCCGGCGGATTTCGGGCTACCGACGCGGCCGCTGGCACAGATCGCCAGCAGTAATCGCGCCGAGGATAACGCGCAGCGCATCCTGGCGACCCTTGAAGGCCGCTACGATACGCCGGAGGCCGATTTCTTCGCCATGAATGCGGCCGCGTTGCTCTGGCTCGCCGACCGGGCCCCAAGCCCGGCACGGGCCACGGAACAGGCCAAGGAGGCACTGGCCACCGGGGGCGCACTCAAGAAGCTCGACGCGCTGTGTCGCGTCCAGGGAGGGGTCGGGGCGGTGGCGTAAGTGGGTGGCGGGGGGGGGGGGCGGCCCCCCCCCCCGCGCCCCCCCCGGGGGGGGGGGGGCCCCCCCCCCCCCCCCCCGCCCCCCCCCCCCCC